>NZ_JCADBW010000017.1:0-48167 GCF_059264685.1 Faucicola sp. SE7633
AATAAGGCTCGTCACCTTGGGTTAATGCAATTTCATACCAGTACTTTGCTTGCTAGCATAGTGCATAATTTAAAAACTGCCCTAGGCTTGAAGCGAAAATATGGGGTCGCTTAGGGTTATTGTGTCTGTTGGTTGGTAAAACTAGCCAATAGACGTTAATTTACGGCAATTTAGGAGGCTTTTATGCCAATTCGGTGACTTTTTTCGCTTCTTTAACACCAATTCCTGTTTTTAGTTGAGTTTGAAATTGGTGTCGAGAGATGGTCGCTGGTTTGTGCAAAGGTCTCTTTAATAAAATCGTTAAAATAATGCTTAGCACCAACATGCTGATAAATGGGGCATACACGCGCACGTTTTTGTTTTGTGATTCATAATGCACGTCGCCTGGCAGGTGACCAAACCAACCCAATGCATTAGGAAATACCCACATCACAAGTCCCACCAACAACAGCACCGCACCAACCACCAAGAATATTTTTGCCATTTTATGCTCACTTTATCATCTGCTTATGATGATGTTGTCATCAGATTGACTAACTTTTTTACTAACTTTATTGTAGACAAGTTGTGTTCAATGATTTGTTATTTAAGCGGTGTAATCGTTTGAAATTTTTTGACAGTTTTGTGATTTTTGTGTCGGTTTTTTCATTTTTTTGTCATCTTAGCCCATTACACTGTCGCAGTTTTTAATCGATAATTTTTAACGGATTTAACTTTAATCGGTTAATCATTACCGTTCATCAAAATATTTTTGGCAAGCATGTCTTTTTTATCAAAAATTTTTAATGCAATAACCAAAGTTTTAGCCAGTTAAAACTTTGGGTTTTTGTTGTGGGTCTGGATGGTCACAGGTAGGTAACCATCCAACGCGGTGAGCAGCATGGGTACAACGTAATTGGGCAATGGTAGGTGTCGGGCGGTCGTTATGAAGGTATCGGGCTTTAGTTTTACAAGCTTAGCGTCACGGGTGCTAACGATTTTGCTGCTGGTGTTTGTGGTTACACTGGCGATTGTGTATTTTATTATTGAGCAACGCGCCAAGCCTGAGGTGACAGACTTGGCATCTAAGGCCGTCATCGCAACGGGTGATGAGGCGGTCAATGGCATTATGGCGGATTTGGTGCAGATTGATAGCTTGTCAGATGCCGCGGCACGTCTAAGCGAAAGCCTGCCCAAAGATGCCGCGCTAATCAACACCAGTATCGGGCATTTGTTTGCCAATACCGAAGATCGCGTGATTGGCGGTGGGCTTTGGTATGACCCAACCATGTACCGTGCCGATGCCGAAGAGCAAGCTTTTGCATGGCGACGCGACAACAACGGAGCGATGCAGCCAAACCCAAGCTACGCTGACATCAACCCTGCCCGCGGCGGTAAAGGCGTGGTCAATGTGTTGGGGCTGACAAACGACGACACGGCCACCCCCAACAGCGCGGCAAATGGTGCGCCTGCCCAGATGGCAACGCCGTATTACCGCGATTGGTGGTATGTGCCTGCCATGTACGCCAACCATGACCACTGCGTATGGAGCCGTGCGTATATCCAAGCCGACAGCAAATTGCCGATGGTGACCTGTGCGCGCGCGATTTTTAACCCCAACACCCAAGGTTTTGAGGGTGTGTTGAGCTTTGATGTATTGCTTGAAAACCTGCAAGCCACCGTCAAAAAATGGCAAGACAAAACGGGCGGCTATGCGTTTTTGGTCGATATGAACAACAACTTTTTGACCTTTCCTGATGAGTCACTGGTCAAACAAGTCACCCAAGCCAATCCGCAAGGCGAGATGATGGACGTCAGCAGTTTTGCGCAAAAACACCCCAACTTTACACCGATTGCCCAAAGCCTTGAGCGCATCAACACTCAGCTGATTGATAAAGCCAAAAAGATGGATACAGGGCGGTTTGAGCACATTTCAAACAACATCGTCAGTAGCACCAATTTGCAGCGCACCACACAAAAAGAAGCCGATATCCTAACCGCGCTGTTGTTCACCAATGCGCAAGAAGACATTGATTTAAGCCAAGAGCATTTTGTCGAGCGCGTCGCATTGGATGATGATTTGTTGCTCAATCAGCCCTCAACGGCGTTTGTGTTCTCCATGCCGTTTATCAACTGGAAAATGGTTATTGTCAAGCCCAACAGCGAGCTTGTGGCATTTGCCAACGATTTGGGGCGGCAATTGTTCTGGTGGATTTTGCTGAGTATCATTCCGATTATGGCACTTAGCTGGTATTTGGTACGCCGTTTTGCCACCAATCCGCTACGCCGCGTGGCAACCGAAGTCGATGAAATGGGTGAATTGATTGAGCGCAAGCGCTACACCGAGCTTACCAAACACCAACTGCCTGAAGAAAATGTCAGTGAAATCAACACGATTTCTCGCGCGATGAACAATTTGATTCATCGCGTGGTCGAAAACGAGGGCGCACTGGCGGTGGCGTATGCTGATTTGGAAGCGGCCAACGAGGGCTTGGAGCAAAAAGTCGCCGAGCGTACTGAAGATTTGCAGATGGCGCTCAAAGAGCTAAAAGCCTCACAAGTGCAACTGGTGCAGTCTGAAAAAATGGCAACGCTGGGTCAGATGGTGGCAGGTGTGGCGCATGAAGTCAATACACCGCTGGGCTATGTGCGCAGTAACTTAGATTTGATTGGCGATAACCTATCGCGCTATGACGAATTGGTCGCCAGCACGTTTGCCCTAAAAGAACTGATGGCGGACGAGGCAGCCAACAATGACGACGTGGAAGCCGCACTCACAACAACGCTCAACATCAGCGATGATATCGTCAATGACCAAGTGGCAGATGATCTCAACGGCTTGATTGATGATGCCAAGTTTGGTGTGGAGCAGATTTCTGAATTGGTGGTCAATTTGCGCGACTTCTCACGCCTTGACCAAGCCAAGGTCAAAGAAGTCAATATCAACGACTGCGTACAAAGCTCCTTGACGATTGCGCGCAACAACATCAAGTACTTGGATGTGACCACCGATTTGCAAGCGACCACACCAATTAGCTGCAACCCATCGCAAATCAACCAAGTGCTCTTAAACCTATTCAACAACGCTGCGCAAGCCATGCCCGAGGGGCATCAAGGCAACATTCATATCAAAACTTATGAAAGCGCGGATGATGTGTTTGTCGATGTGGCGGATAACGGCACGGGGATGCCACCTGATGTCATTGCCAAGATTTTTGAGCCGTTTTTCACCACCAAAGCAGCAGGCGAAGGCACAGGTTTGGGCTTGGCGATTTCTACCCAAATCATGGAGCAGCACGGCGGTGCGCTAAGCGTTGAGTCTGAAGTGGGCAAAGGCACATGTTTTACCTTGCGCCTGCCTAAGCAACGTGCCGCCCAGAACACCGCGCCTACCAGCCAAGCCAAGCTATTGATTAGCGAGTAGCCGCGCTTTAACTGTATTTGCCCATCAACATCGAAGGTTAGCTTTAGCCTTCGATTGATTTTTTAGCCGACTAACTGCCAGCGACTGCTGAAACCGACAGATTACCGAGGAAACCATGGACACCAAACCTAAGATTGCGTTTATCGACGATGAAGAGCGTATTTTACGCAGCTTGCGGATGCACTTTCGTGATACCCATGACGTGTTTATCACCACCGATCCCGACCAGTTGATCGAATATCTAAAAAACAACGACGTGCAAGTCGTCGTTAGTGACCAACGTATGCCACAAAAGCTTGGCGTTGAGGTGCTCAAAGATGTCAAAGAAGTATCACCGCACACCGTGCGTATTTTGCTGACAGGCTATGCCGATTTGAACGCGGTGGTCAATTCCATCAATGAAGGTGAAATTTATCGCTACATCACCAAGCCGTGGCAAACCGACCAGCTCAAGCATACCATCAACCAAGCTACTGACATCGCGCTACAAACCAAGTCGGTGTTTAGCGAGCAGCCACAGGTAACTTACCAAGACGTCAGCAACCGCCATGTGTTGGTGCTTGATGACCATGAAGCGGTATATCAGCAGATGCAAAACGCGTTTGGACAATATGACATCCAATGGGCAAACTCACTGGATCAGGCGCAAGAATTGCTGGAGAAAACCAAATTTGGCGTGATGATTAGCGATGTATCATTGGGCGGTGAAAACATCGCGCCGATTATTTATTCGCTCAAACAAAACTACCCCGATTTGGCAATTTTGGTTTTGACTGAATTTAAAGACGCGCACACACTGATTGATTTGATTAACAAAGGACAAGTGTACCGTTATTTGCCGCGCCCGACCAATTTGGCATTGCTGCAGCTGAGCATCCAACGCGCATTTGAGCATCACGAACAGCTGGTTGCTCAGCCCAAACTACAAATGCGCCACCAAGTCGCCGAGGTCAGCGAAACCGAGAAACGCAGTTTTTCGGACAAGGTCAAGGGCTTTTTGTCACGTTTTCGCGGCAAAAAAACGCAAACCGCTTAGTACCAGCGGCTTGCCATCAGCGTTTATGGGTCGCCTATAAGCGCTTTTTTGTGTTATTTTGGCACAGTTAGGCGCGTGATACGACACGGCTTTTGTTTAATTTTAGCCAAGTTAAAGATATATTTCTTAATGTTGGTTAAGAAATGTCACCAATTAACCATGACACTTGCGCACCAAGACGTAAACCTTTTACACTAATTCAAAACAATAAGTTATCGATGTGTGGGTGGCTACACCCACCGACCTGCCAGTATTTGTCTAGGCAATTGTAAAGCTTTTATTTAAAAAACGTTTATTTAAAATAAATGCTAAGCCAAATACCAGCGTTTGACAATTTTCATCCATTATTTTTTAGCCAGCATTTTTAGCCAGAGAACTTACTATGAACGCGCCCAATAGCGAACCCATCACGCACAGCGGTGAGCATATCACCACCGCCGATTTTAGTATGACTATCAACGGACAAACCTATGATTTAAAAGGTGTGGATACGCGCACATCGTTGCTTGATTTATGCCGCAACACCTTGGCATTGACAGGCAGCAAAAAAGGCTGCGACCACGGGCAGTGCGGTGCGTGCACGATGTTGGTCAATGGCGTGCGCGTCAATAGCTGTTTGACGTTTGCCGTCATGCACGATGGCGATGAGATTACCACCATTGAAGGTATCGCACCGCCCAATGATTTAGAAAACGACACCGCGCCTGCCAAATTAGCACCCATTCAACAGGCGTTTTTGGACAATGATGCGTTTCAATGCGGCTACTGCACATCGGGGCAAATCTGCTCTGCTACTGCACTGTTCAACGAACTGCGCGAACGCTTGCCCAGCTATGTTTCGGTCAATCTTGACCAGCCGCTGCCCGATGATTTGACCCAAGCCATCAACCAGCACGCGCTACGCCAAGAAATTCGTGAGCGTATGAGCGGCAATTTGTGCCGCTGCTCGGCGTACCCCAATATCGTGCGCGCCATTGAGCAAGCGTTTGCCATCGAGCTTGACGCGCTTAAGCCGACCGATTTGACCGACAACCAATCAACCACGGAGGCAGATGTATGAAAGCCTTTGCCTATGAGCGTGCGCAAGACGTGCAGGACGCGGTTGCCCGTGCGCGTGACAGTATAACGCCTGTGCGCAGTTATTTTATCGCAGGTGGTACCAATTTGATCGACTTGATGCGCTATGACATCGAGCAGCCCGAGCGTTTGATTGATATTACCCATTTACCACTCAATGCCATTGAGCCTACCCCCGAGGGTGGTTTAAAAATCGGCGCGTTGGTCAGCAACACTGCCCTTGCCAGCCACCCAACGGTACGCCGCGATTATGCTGTGTTGTCACGCGCGTTGTTGGCAGGTGCGTCACAGCAGCTACGCAACAAGGCAAGCACGGCTGGCAATTTACTTCAGCGCACACGCTGCAATTACTTTTATCAATCCGACAGCCCATGCAACAAACGCCAGCCGCATTCTGGCTGCCCTGCCAAAGGCGGCGCACACCGTCAGTTGGGTATTTTGGGCATCAGCGATGCGTGTATCGCCACCCACCCATCGGATATGGCGGTTGCCATGCGTGCATTGGGCGCGCAGGTTGTTATCGCGCGTGCCAATGGTGAGCAAGACATCGTTGAGTTGGGCGAATTTTATCGTTTGCCCGAGGATACGCCACACATCGAGAACATTTTGCAAGCAGGCGATTTGATTACCCATGTGATTTTGCCGCCGCCTGCCCCATCAGCACAAGACAGCGTCCACGCTTATGACAAGGTACGTGACCGTGCGTCTTACGCGTTTGCTTTGGTATCCGTGGCATCGGCGATTGCCCACGACAACGGCAAAATCACCGCGATTCGACTGGCGTTTGGTGGTCTTGCCCCCATGCCGTGGCGTGATGCAGCGGTTGAGGATGCGCTGTTGGGCACGACTGGCGATGCGGTCAGCATTGAATACGCCGTCGCGCTATTACTCAAAGACGCGGTAACCGACGCGCAAACTGAATACAAAGCCATGTTGGTTCAACGCTTGCTACATCACGTTGTCACGCGTGCGCTGGCCACCCCAGCAGGTGTATCACCGCTATCTAGCGGCGTGAGTGATGTCACAGATCACCCGCTAAACGATCACCAAACCACCGCCAATGCAGCCGACCAACACGGAGGTGACGCATGAACTTGACCGATTTACTCAGCAATCATCAAGACTTAAGCAAGCAACAAAAGATGGATGAACCCGTCGATTCGCTGCTTGATAAAACCGCCAGTCAATTGGTTGGTAAGCCAATTAACCGCATTGATGGGCATTTAAAAGTCGCTGGCAAAGCACCTTACACGGCTGATTACGTCTTACCCAACATGGCGTACGGTGTGATGGTGGGTGCTACCATCGGTAAAGGCAAGGTCAAAAAAGTGCACGACAACACCGCACTTGCCATCGAAGGCGTGATCGCTGTCTTGCATGATGAGCTGTTTTTGCGCAACCCCCAACAAGGCACGGTCAAGAGAGCACCTGCCCAAACTGCCAGTGAGGTATTTTATCATGGGCAGCCGATTGTGTTGGTGGTCGGTGAGACACTAGAAGCAGCCCAACAAGGCGCGGCGGCATTGCAGATTGATTATGACAATGACGAGGCGCATGGGCATTTTGACTTTGAACAAGAAAAACCCCACAGCCAGTATATCAACTGGGTGACCGACAAAAACCAATATATGGGCAAGCCTGAAAAAACCTTGCCAAAAGCAGACGTTAGCGTTGATGTCACCTACACCACCCCAAGCCAAAGCAACATGGCAATGGAGCCACACGTGTCATTGGCCCAATGGCAAGATGGGCGGTTGGTATTGCACACCGCCAACCAAATGATTGGCGCAAGTCATGTGCAACTGGTCAAAGCCTTAAAAATCAAAGACGATGAAGCGCGCATGCTATCGCCGTATGTCGGTGGCGGGTTTGGTGCAAAATTGGGTATTTCATCGGAGTCTGTTATGGCGGCCTTGGCAGCCAAACAGCTTGATCGCCCTGTGTTGGTGGTGATGACACGCGCGCAGGTCATGGAATCAACCGTGCGCCGCAGCAACACTGAGCAACGCATTGGTTTGGGCGCAGACGCAGATGGCACGCTGCACACCGTGATTCATAACAGCTATGTATCAAGCTTACCAAGTGAGTTATTCTTTGAGCCGTGCGCGGTTTCCACGCATTTTTTATATCAAGGCGAAAACCGCGAAGTCAAATACCGCATGGTACGCATGAATCAAGTCTTATCAGGCTCAATGCGCGCCCCTGGTGAAGCCGCTGGACAACTTGCCCTAGAATGCGCAATGGATGAGTTGGCACATAAGCTTGATATGTGCCCAGTCAAATTACGCATTCACAACGAGCCTAAAGAAAATCCAAGTACAAACGTACCGTTTACCGCGCGTAAACTGGTCGAATGCATGCAGCATGGCGCGAAAGCATTTGGTTGGGACAATCGCCCTGCCGTCGCTAGCCGTATGGAAGGTGATTGGATGATTGGCTATGGCATGGCAGCTGCCGCGCGTAGCGACCAAGTCATGGCATCAGAGGCACGCGTTAGCCTAAACTTGGCAGGTACCGACACAGGCGTGCAAGCCATCGTCGAAACCGACATGACCGACATCGGCACAGGCACCTACACGATTTTGGCACAAATCGCTGCCGATTTATTGGGCTTGCCAATCGATTGCGTGGAGGTCAAATTGGGCGACAGTGACATGCCCACAGCCGCAGGCTCGGGCAGCAGCGCAGGCGCGAGCAGCTCAGGCAGCGCGGTGTATCTTGCCTGCCAAGCACTGCGCGAAGAGATTGCCAAGCTTGCCGATATCCCTGACGATATTTTGCAGCTTGCCAATGGCTGCGTGTACCCACAAGGTGAGCATGAGGCAAGTTTAGCTGAAAAATTAAGCGAAAAAATTGCCGACACCGTCACCGAAACTGTCAGCGATCTTAGCGAGACCATCAGCACCGCCGTCAGTGAGCTTGCCGAGCGCGTCGGCTTGACCGATGGCAATACGCAAAACGATGACCAGCAAGACGAACAAGCCACAGCAGCCCCGAGTAGCACCACGCTAAAGCACTTATTGAGAGAACATGCACCGCACGGCTTGTCAGCCCGAGGCAGTATTAAACCTGGTAAAAACGCCAAAACCCACCACCGTGCAGGCTATGGCGCGCACTTCGTTGAAGTTGGCGTGCACCGCGTAACAGGTGAAGTGCGTGTGCGTCGTATGCTAGGCGTGTTTGCTGCAGGGCGAATTTTAAATGAAAAAACCGCTCGTTCGCAGTGCATCGGCGGCATGACGTTTGGTGTGGGCGCGGCATTGATGGAACAAATGATGTACGACACCCGCAACGGACGACTATGCAACCACGACTTTGCCGAATACCACGTGCCAACCAACGCCGATATTCCTGACCTTGAAGTAGTATTTTTACCCGAGCGCGATGAATACGCCAACCCATTGCACGCCAAAGGTATTGGTGAGTTGGCGTTGTCGGGCGCTGGTGCAGCAATCAACAACGCGGTGTTTAATGCAACGGGTATTCGCGTGCGCGAATACCCGATCACCGCCGATAAACTGTTGGCGCAATTGCCATTGCTGTAAGAAACGACCAAGTGTTACGGGCTAAGCGCCGTAGACTCATTGTTATCCAGCGCTTTTTTATCAACCCCAATGACGCTAAGCCTGTACTTAGCGTCATTTTTCTTAGCTGTTTAAAAAAATTTTTGAAAAAATTGCAACGTTGTAAGGTTAAAAACCGTGCAAACTTTTTATGATACGCTAACCAACCTAGCACCCGACGCGCTCAGCGATGTGGTCGTCGCCACCGTCGTGCAAGTAGAAGGCTCTGCCTACCGCCAACCTGCAGCGCGCATGGTGATTTTTGCGGACGGGCAAAGCGTGGGCATGGTCAGCGGCGGCTGTTTAGAAAAACACGTGGTTCAGCGCGCATTTTGGCTGACCCGTGATGGCGCAAGCCTACAAACCTACCAAACCGACGCGCCCAGCGATGATGATTTGACACTCGCTGACATCGAGCACAATTTTGGCTTGGGCTGCCAAGGCACGGTGCATATTTTGTTTGAGCGTTTAAGCCATGCCAACGCTGCGCCACTGCTTGATACATTTGCCCAAGTCATGCACACGCGCGCGCCACAACGCATGGCAACGATTATTCGCGCCACGACTACCAACTGCGCCTTAGCAATCGGGCGGCATGTGGCATTGGCAGATGGTACGGATTTGGCGTGTGGCTTAGGTTTGGGTGATGGTTGGCGTTTGGTCAAACGCACACCTGCCAGCCGCAAAAGCCGTCATAGCATTGAGCATTGGCAGCAAACCAACATGACACAGGCACAGCAGTTTGCGGCACTTGTCGAAACCATCGAGCCGCCACCGCATCTTGTCATATTTGGGGCAGGGCAAGACAGCGCAGCACTGGTACAGCTGGCTAAATGGCAAGGCTGGCACGTCAGCGTCGTCGATGCACGCGCCGATCTGGCAAAACCTAGTCGTTTGCCATTGGCAGACGCGGTGCTGCATTTATCCCTTGATGACATCGAACACAATGCGCAACCTGTGCAAGATTTGCTCACCACCTACCCAAAAACTGCCGTGGCAATTTTGACCCACAGCCTGCGCCAAGACCAAGTTTGGCTCAAACACGCGCTGACCGCTAGCCCGTTGCCGTTGTATATCGGGCAGCTAGGCCCGCGCTATCGCACCGAGCAGCTTTTAACCGATTTGGCACACGCCTATCCCGAACTGCAACCAATTTTTGCACAGGCACAGCAGATATTGCACGCACCGATGGGTTTGCCGATTGGTGGCGACACGCCCGAAGCCGTCGCGCTCTCAACCGTGGCGCAAATTCAAGCCGCACTCAGTCAGCTTGCTGCCCCTACCTTGGCTTAATCTGATGCCGCGTTTGTTTGTCATCATTTTAGCCGCAGGTTTAAGCCAACGCTTGGGCATACCCAAGCAGTTAATCCACCAACACGGCATCAGCCTAATCAGCAAAACCGTGCAACAAGCACAAGCGTTATCCCCTGCCGCCATGCTTGTCGTCGCGCCTGCCTTAAATACGGCATGGGCAAAGCAGATATATGCCGAATTAGCTGGCTTATGCGTGACGATCATCGATAATCCGCAGCCATCTGCTGGCATGGCGCATTCGCTCAAGCTTGCCATTCATGTTTTGGCAAATACCACTTGCCGACGCGATGACCGCGTACTTATTTTGACCATCGACCAAGTAGCACTCACGGTAGACGATTTACACACGCTCAACCAAACGGCAGATAGCCATGAGCTCATGCTCAGCCGCTATGGCAAACAACCGATCTTAGGCGTACCTGTGAATTTATCGTGGGGATTTGTATACGATTCTGCTGCACGCCTACAAGGAGATAAGGGCTTGCGCGCGCTGTGGCAACAGCCAGCTGATTTGATTTGCAGCTGCTGTGGGGCAAATTATCGTTTAACAGCCGTAGACTTGCCGCATTTGGCGATAGATATAGACACCATGGCACAGTTTGATGGATTAAAACAGCGATTTAGTTTAACGTTGCCTGTTGTCTAGTTTTTACAAACATTAAAATAAAACTTAAAAGATTGTACGCCCATCAAGGCTCGAACTTGAATCTGTCGCTTAGGAGGCGACTGCTCTATCCTGTTGAGCTATAGGCGTAGGTGGATGATTTTAGCACAAAATCGCGCCAAAATCATGCACGCTATGTTGTGGCGTTATTTTGTGGCAACATGGCGTCTTTTTGTCAAAATTTTAGCCAACAATACCTGTCGCGTCAAATACTTAGCCATCAGCTATTTGTGGATTTTAAGCAAATTTGGCACAAAATTTCTTGCCAAAAACGGTATAATAACCGCCCAAATCAGTTTTAGCAGTAACAAGAATAAGGTACGGCATGGCATTTGTGCATTCTGGTATTCACAGCGAATTTTCGATTACCGATTCGATCGTGCGGATTGGTGAGCTGGTCAAAGCCGCCAAAGCCGATGGGCAACTGGCGTTGGCATTGACCGATGCGTCTAATTTGTACGCCGCTGTCAAATTTTATCGTGCGTGTCTGTCGGCAGGGATCAAGCCTATCATCGGTGCTGAAGTGTTTGTTGATGATGACACGCAAATTGTTACCTTGCTGGCAAGCGACCAAACTGGCTATCGGCATTTGACCCAACTGGTATCGGTGGGTTATACCGATGGCAAAGTATTGGGCAAGCCGATTGTGCCGCGTGAGGCAATTTTTGCCAAACAAGCAGGCGTGATCGCGCTTTTGACCGAAAAATCTGCCGTCGGGCATGCGATGTTGGCAGGCAATGAAACGCGTGCCGATAGCTTACTAACACAGTGGCAGGCGGCGTTTGGTGATCGCGTGTATTTGGCGATTAAACGCACCCAACGCCCCCACGAGGATGTGTTTATTGAGCAAGCGCTGCGCATGGGCGCGGCGTTTGATGTGCCCATTATCGCCCACAACGATGTGCGTTTTTTGACTGCCGAGGACTTTGAGGCGCATGAAGCGCGCGTGTGTATTGCCAATTCGCACGTGCTTGCCGACCCCAACCGTCCGCGTGATTATTCCCCTGAGCAGTATCTTAAAACGCAAGCGCAAATGGCGCAGCTGTTTGATGACATGCCTGCGGTGATTGATAACACACTGGATTTAGCCAAACGCTGCAACGTTACTTTGTCATTGGGCAAGCCTGATCTGCCTGTGTTTCCTGTGCCCGAAGGTGAGACGATCGAGACGTTTTTTCGCCAAACAGCGCAGCAAGGGCTTGAGGCGCGGCTCGATAAGCTCTACCCGACTGACCAACGCGGTGATGACTGGGCAGCCGTGCGTAAGCCGTACGATGAGCGGTTGGATTTTGAAATCAACACGATTTTGCAGATGGGCTTTCCTGGTTATTTTTTGATTGTGATGGATTTTATTCGCTGGGCAAAAGCCAACGATGTGCCCGTGGGGCCAGGACGTGGTTCGGGGGCAGGCTCATTGGTGGCGTACGCGCTTAATATCACCGACCTTGACCCGTTGGCGTATGATTTGCTGTTTGAACGGTTTTTGAATCCTGAGCGTGTGTCGATGCCCGACTTTGACGTGGATTTTTGTATTGATGGGCGTGACCGCGTGATTGATTATGTCGCGCAAAAATACGGGCGCGATGCGGTGTCGCAAATCATCACCTTTGGCACGATGGCGGCAAAAGCGGTGGTGCGTGACGTGGCGCGCGTGCAAGGCAAATCGTATGGTTTGGCGGATAAAATCTCCAAACTCATCCCCAAAACCCCTGGTATGACGCTGGCAGAAGCGGTTAATCAAGAGCCGCAACTCAAAGATTTGCTCAATAATCCCGATAATTTGGACTATGAAGATGCCAATGAAATTTGGGAAATGGCGGTGCGCCTTGAGGGTATTACACGCGGTGTGGGTAAACACGCAGGCGGCGTGCTGATTGCGCCCACCAAAATCACCGATTACAGCGCGATTTATTGCGATGAAGACGGGCATCGCGTTAGCCAGTTTGACAAAGACGATGTCGAAGCTGTCGGGCTGGTCAAGTTTGACTTTTTGGGCTTGCGCAACCTGACGGTGATCCACGCCGCTGTGCGCAATATCAACAAACGCCTACAAGCACAAGGCAAGCCACCGCTGGATTTGGACACCTTGCCGCTTGATGACCCCGATGCGTATGACTTGCTACAGCGCACACACACCACGGCGGTGTTTCAGCTAGAAAGCTCGGGCATGAAAAAATACCTTGGCAAGCTGCAGCCGACCAACATTGAAGACGTGATCGCCATGTGTGCACTGTATCGCCCCGGCCCGTTGGATGCAGGCATGGTGGATATGTACATTGACCGCAAACATGGACGTGAAGAGGTACACTACGACCACGAGCGTCTTGAGCCGATTTTACGAAATACCTACGGCGTGATTGTGTATCAAGAGCAGGTCATGCAGATTTCTCAGGCAATGGCAGGCTATAGCCTTGGTGGAGCAGATATGCTGCGCCGCGCGATGGGTAAGAAAAAACCTGAGGAGATGGCAAAACAGCGTACCATTTTTGTCGATGGGGCGATTGCACAGGGCATTGACCAAGAGCTGGCAGGTGGTGTATTTGACCTGATGGAAAAATTTGCAGGCTATGGGTTTAACAAATCGCACTCGGCGGCGTATGGCGTGTTGGCATACCAAACCGCATACCTAAAAAGCCATTACCCTGCCGAATTTATGGCAGCGGTGATCAGCTCAGACATGAACAACACCGACAGCGTGGTGTTTTTTATCAACGATTGTCGAGAGAATTTTAAACTCACTGTAGAAAACCCCTCGGTCAATGTGTCTGACTGGCAGTTTGTGCCCAAAAATCACTCGACTATCACCTATGGCTTGGGCGGTATCAAAGGCGTGGGTGAATCGGCAGTTGAATCCATCGTACGGGCACGCACAAAAGGCGGTAATTTTAAAGATTTGTACGATTTTTGCCAACGTGTTGATACCAAAAAAGTCACCAAGCGCACGTTGGAGGCGTTGATTAAAGCAGGCTGTTTTGATGACATGGCAACCAACTTACGCGCTGATTTGCCTGCCGAACGTGGCTTTGATATTCGTGGCGCGTTGCTGGCGCAGATTCCGCACGCCATGCAAGCGGCCGAACAACAGCGCAACAATGACAGCATGGGCATTCAGGATTTGTTCAGCGATATTCAAGCCGTCACCGCCGCGCCACCTTTGCCGCGCACGCCCGTTTGGACAGAGGGCGAACGCCTAAAAGCAGAAAAAGACACGCTCGGCTTGTTTTTGACAGGTCACCCGATTGACGACTATCGCAAGGAGCTGACGCGCTATAGCAAAGCCACGCTTGGCAATTTGTCCGAAACCAGCTACGGCGAAACAACGATGTTTGCAGGGTTGGTGATGGACGTGGCAAACTTTGGCAACCGCTCGGTGATTTTGCTGGATGATGGTAGCGCGCGCATTGAAGTCAGCTGCTATGCCGAACGCTTTGCCCGTGTCAAAGACAAGCTTAAGCCTGATAGTGTGATCATCGTTGAAGGCAGCGTGCGCGAACGCGATGGCAAAACCTATGCCAGTTTGCAAGACGTTTTGACCTTGGCCGAGGCGCGGCGGCGCTGGCTAAAACGCTTGTCGGTACGCATTGCCAGCGATAACGTGGCGCTGCTCCATGAGCTGCAAGCCTTACTTGCGCCACACGATACCCAAGCGGCAGGCATTGCGCTGGGTTTGTCGATTTATCACAACTGCGCCCATGGTCAAATCGCCGCCGAATGCACACCGCCGCAGTGGCAGATTTTGCCCGATGAAGACACGATTGGCAAGCTTAAGGCGGTGGCAGGGCAAGATTTGCGGTGGGAGTTTGCTTAGTGACTTGCGCTGTCTGCCGTGCCATCGGCTGCCAGTAGCACGTTTTCGCTTAAGGCAACGGTGTGAAAACCGCCATCAACAAACAGTGTCTCACCCGTGATACCCGATGCCCATGGTGAGAGCAAAAATACCGCAGCGTTGCCCACCTCCTCGATGGTGACGTTGCGTTGTAGCGGTGCGATTTTGGCATTTGCGTCAAGCATTTTGCGAAACGACTTGATACCGCTGGCAGCAAGGGTGCGAATCGGCCCTGCCGAAATTGCATTCACCCGAATGCCGTCTGCCCCCAACGAACTTGCCAAATAGCGCACGCTGGCCTCAAGGCTTGCCTTTGCCAGCCCCATGACGTTGTAATTTGGCAGCACCTGTGTGCTGCCCAGATAGGTCAAAGTCAATAACGCCCCTTGGCGTTTGGCCAGTAGCTCGCGGCTGGCTTTGGCAAGCGCGATAAAGCTGTAGCTACTGATATCATGCGCGATGGCAAAACCCTCGCGCGTGGTCACCTCGGCAAAGTCACCGTCGAGCTGCTCGGCAGGGGCAAAGCCAATCGCATGCACCACACCATCAATGCCGTCACCCCAATGCGCTGCCACCTGCGCAAAACATTCGGCAATTTGCGCATCACAGGTGACATCACACGCCAGCACCTGCTCAGCACCAAACGCTTGTGCCGCAAGCTCAACGCGTTTTTTGATTTTGTCATTGGGATAAGTCAAAATCAATGCCGCGCCCTCACGGTGCAGCGCCTCAGCAATACCCCACGCGATGGACAACTTACTGGCAATCCCTGTGACAACAAAACGCTTGCCTTGTAATAACATGTTGTTTTCCTTGCTAAAATCTAAAAATGTATTGAAAATAAAAAGGCGGTTGGTGGACCGACAACGCTATGAATCAACGCGACCGGGTCTGGCGGTTACAAATTTCACTTTACAATTCGCGCCAAATCGTTAAGCTATAGCCACTTTTTGGCATTGCCGCGCGTTGTGCTGCCACAAAACCACGCGCCGCTTGCCAGTTTCACTGAATTTAAGCCAATAAAAACCCTTATCATACCATGATTGACCCGACGATTTATAGCCAGTTACTCACCGCGATGGGCGAAGACACCCAACGCGCAGGGCTGATTGACACCCCGACCCGTGCCGCCAAAGCGATGGAATTTTTGACCCAAGGCTACACGCAAACGCTGGATGAAGTGACCAATCAAGCACTCTTCCCAACCGACAACAACGAGTTGATTTTGGTAAAAAATATTGAGTTTTATTCGATGTGTGAACACCATTTGTTGCCGTTTTATGGTGTGGCGCATGTGGGTTATGTGCCCAATGGGCGCGTGTTGGGGCTATCAAAAATGGCGCGTATCGTTGATATGTTCGCCAGACGCTTACAAATTCAAGAAAACCTAACCCAACAGATCGCGCAGGCGGTGATGGATGTGACAGGTGCGCAAGGTGCGGCGGTGGTGATGGATGCAGCGCATATGTGCATGATGATGCGTGGGGTGATGCGCCAGCAAGCGCGCACGCGCAGCGTGGCATTGCTTGGCACGATTAAAACCGACCCACAGGCGCGGCAGGAGTTTTTGGCGGCGTTGCCGAGTGTGGACTAACTGATCACCTAATTTTTACCTTTTTGAATTTAAGAAGCTATGAATTTAGCAATCTTTCTTAGGTCTTAAGATTAAAACTCACTATCAGGGATAGTAGTTGTTTGCATATTACCATCTGCCACTTTATATAAAGTCATAGTAATATCGCTAAATTGCGTACCAGCATAGCTTTCAATTTCTTGAACTTCAAAGGGTTCGGATTTGGCTATTTGGTCAGTATCTAAGTCTTTATAACGAATATCATAATTACCTTTTGTTACGTCACGCAATATCAGCCCACCGTGTGCAGGTATGAAAAAATAGCGAACAGCTTTCGGTGTATCAACATCCAAGTAATACAACTTTCCAAAGATATCCGAATCATTTTGGGAATTATCAACTGTGATAGTTGATAGCCCATTAGTATTTAACTTGGGATAACCGTCAAGATGTTTCGGACGATTGGGAAAAGGTTTACCATTAGGTGCTAAACGGGTTTTAGAAACTTTAGGCTGCGGAGTATCAGCTTCAACCGACACATATTTTTGGTTATCAGATGATTGGCTAGTATTTAACATCGTTGAATCAGCGGTCAAAGCTCCGACATCCTCTACAATAGGAGCGGTTATTGGTTCTGGTTCTTTTTGACAAGATGAACGTAAAAAGATCAAGCCAATAATTAAAATTATAGTACTTGGAATTAAGAATTTCTTAACCATTGTAATCGATGTTTTCAACAACCCTACATATAAATTTTTGATGGACTTTCCAAATCTCTGAGAGCCTCTTTTTAGTGAACCACCAATATCGCCATAATTAACACTAATTGTAATATGTTTCTGAGATGCAACAGAATGGTTTTGAACTGTTGAATTCAAATTTTGTCTATCTAGCCAAGCGTCATATTCTCTACGCTGTATTGGATCTGACAATATTTGATAGGCTTGATTTAACTGCATCATCATATTGTTGGCAAATGTTTTATCTGTCGCACTAGCAAAGGCAAATTTGTCAGGATGATATTTTTGTGACAGAGTTTTGTAAGCGGCCCGAATAACCTCGGGCGGCGCACTTCTTGAAACATTCAAAATGTCGTAGAAATTTGGCGGCTGCATAAAACGTTACTCTAAGTCTCTAAAAAATATAACGTAACATTTTTTACCCAAAAGGACAATTCAGAACAACTTTACTGTAGCACAAACTCACGCAATGCCAGTACTTTATCACGCAGTTTGGCTGCTTCTTCAAACTTCAAATCGCGCGATAACTGTTTCATTTGTTTTTCTAGGCGATTAATTTCTTTTGCCAACAAGTCAGGTGAGCGCAAAATCTCGATATCAACATCAGGAAACGCGTTGGTTGTTGTGATGACTTGGTTGTCATTGACCGCTTCGATCTCGCCTGTGTCAATTTTATCGGTAATCTGACGTTTGGCAGACGTCGGCGTGATGCCGTGTTCTTTGTTGAAGGCGATTTGCTTGGCGCGGCGGCGTTCGGTTTCTTCAATCGCTTTGTGCATGCTCGGCGTGATGGTGTCGGCGTACAAAATCGCCTTGCCATTGACGTGGCGGGCAGCACGTCCGATGGTTTGAATCAGTGAGCGCTCAGAGCGCAAAAAGCCCTCTTTGTCCGCGTCAAAAATCGCCACAAGGCTGACCTCGGGCATGTCTAAGCCCTCACGCAGCAGGTTGATACCCACCAACACATCATGCACACCCGTGCGCAGCTCGTGGATGATTTTCATGCGCTCAACAGTGTCGATGTCCGAATGCAGATACGCCACTTTGATGTTGTATTCTTTGAGGTAACTGGTTAAATCCTCTGCCATGCGTTTGGTTAGCGTGGTAATCAGCACGCGTTCATCCTTGGCTTTGCGCAGGTTGATTTCTGACAGCACGTCATCAACTTGGGTCAAAACAGGACGAATTTCAATGACAGGATCAACCAAACCCGTTGGGCGCACAACCTGCTCAACGACTTGTTCGCTGTGCTCAAGCTCATACTGCGCTGGTGTTGCCGAAACAAAAATCGTCGCAGGCGCGATACGCTCCCATTCTTCAAACATCATCGGGCGATTGTCCACCGCCGATGGCAAACGAAAGCCGTAATTCACCAAGGTTTCTTTGCGGCTGCGGTCGCCTTTGTACATCGCGCCAATTTGCGGCACGGTGACATGGCTTTCATCAATAAACAACAGCGCGTCGGGCGGAATATAGTCAAATAGCGTTGGCGGCGCTTCACCTGCCGGCCGGCCCGACAGATGGCGCGAATAGTTCTCAATGCCATTACAGTAGCCTAGCTGCTGAATCATCTCAAGGTCATACTGTGTGCGCTCCTTGATACGTTGGGCTTCTATCAGCTTGTCATGGGCGCGAAAATACTCTAAGCGCTGCGCCAATTCCTCTTTGATGGTTTCAGAGGCGCGTTCAAGTTTTTCGCGTGGGGTAACGTAATGCGATTTGGGGTAAATCGTCACGCGCGGTACGCTGCGCACGGTTTTGCCTGTCAAGGGGTCAAACCATGCGATTTTTTCAATTTCATCGTCAAACATGCTGATACGAACGGCCAGCTGCTCAGACTCAGCAGGGTAAATATCAAGCGTTTCACCGCGCAAGCGATACGTACCGCGGCCAAAATCCAGCTCGTTGCGCGTGTATTGTAGCTCAACCAACCGCTTGAGCATGGCGGTGCGATCCACACGGTCACCAACGACGATGTGCAGTAGCATTTTTAGATAGCTTTCGGGGTCACCCAAACCATAGATCGCTGATACCGAGGCGACAATGATCGCGTCACGGCGTTCTAGCAAGGCACGGGTTGCCGATAGGCGCATTTGGTCGATGTGGTCGTTGATCGCGCTGTCTTTTTCAATAAATGTGTCAGAGGCAGGCACATACGCTTCGGGCTGATAGTAGTCATAGTAACTGACAAAATACTCAACGGCATTGTGCGGAAAAAACGCTTTAAACTCGCCGTATAGCTGGGCGGCTAGGGTTTTGTTGTGCGCCATGATGATGGTCGGGCGTTGGCACTCGGCAATCACCTTTGCCATGGTGTAAGTTTTGCCTGAGCCTGTCACACCAAGCAATAGCTGCCCGTGCATGCCTTGTTCTACGCCTTTGACTAATTTGGCGATGGCTTGCGGCTGGTCGCCTGATGGCGCAAAATCGGTGACCATCTCAAAGGCGCGGCTAGAGATTTGCGTGCCACTGGCGTTTACGCCTGTGATTTGGGCGGCTTCTTGGATTTGGCGAGACAGTTGGTTGAGTTGGCGTTCAGAACGTGAGCTTTGGGGTGGTCGCATGGTCAATCTTCTTATACTATCAAACTGGTAGGCATTTAATGGGGGTTTTAGGCGCGTTTAAAAGGTGGTAAAACACAAAATCGGTTGTGGTATGATAGGTCGGTGGCAAGCACTTGCCAACTTGGTGCGATCGCCGTACGCTTGCCTTTAGCATTCAATCGATGCATTGATCAATTAAAAAACCACACTTATTCTGCCAATCGAGACATAACCCATTTATGACCACCCTACACCTACCCGAGCCCTTGCCACAACTGCTTGAAGCCTACTTGCGGCAAGCGCTGCCCACGCCTGTCACACTTGACCCCGATGTTATCGCCTATCGCTGGCAGACGCGTCCCACGGGCGGTGGTGAGCTGATTGCGCTAAATATCGCCTCAAATCTGACGCTTGCGGACTTACTTGGCATTGACACACAAAAAACCAAGCTGGTGCAAAACACGCGCCAGTATCTGGCTGGGTTGCCTGCCAACCATGTGCTGATGACAGGCAGCCGCGGTGCAGGCAAGTCGTCGCTGATTCGCGCGTTGCTCAATACCTTTTATCATGATGGCTTGCGGATGATTGAAGTGGCGCGTGATGATTTGGTGATGCTTGAGCCGATTCGCCAAGCGGTGATTGAGCTGGGTAAACGCGTGCCCAACCACGGTTGCCGTTACATTGTGTACTGCGACGATTTGGCATTCAACGCGCAAGATGAGAACTACCGTACGCTCAAAAGTATTTTGGACGGTGCGCTTGATTCAGAGCAAGACCAACTGCTGGTCTATGCCACCAGCAATCGTCGCCATCTATTGCCGCAGCTGATGAAAGACAATGTCAGCATCTACAATGGGCAAACCGATGAAGTCAATCCGTATGAAACGATTGATGAAACCGTGTCACTGTCTGACCGTTTTGGCTTGTGGCTGACCTTCCACCCCATGCCGCAGGCGCAATATTTGGCGATTGTCGGGCATTATTTGGTGCGTGCAGGGGTGGCGTTTGATGAGGCAGCGCAGGCAGCGGCTTTGACGTGGGCAAGCACGCGCGGCGGACGCTCGGGACGGGTGGCATTTCAGTTTAGTCGGCATTGGATTGGGCAAACGCGCTTGGGTCATGCCGATGCGGTAAATTGATTTTTGGCTAAATGGCCGCATTGAGAAGCTAAACACTTGATGAAATCTAAGGTTTAGCATGTCTCAATTACCTTTTAACCCCGTTGTGCAATCTGCAGGCGTCCCCGATCTGGATCTTAGCCGCGATGCGCTGGCCGCACGTGAAGCCCGTCGCGCCAAGCTACAACGCCAAGCGCAAGATATCGTTGCCATTGCCACGCTACAAAGTCATTCTGCGCTTAATTGCTTGCATAAAATCAACGTGGCAGGCGGCACGACCGAAAAAGCCTACCGTGCGGTCAATCAGCGCATCATCGATGACCAAGACGCGCACGGAGCGTATCACGCGATTGCAATGGCGCAAACCACGCCCGATTTGCCGTTTGATGTGCCTGTGCTGCTTGATATTGTGCTGGCGCGTGGCGATGGCGATTTGCAGCTACGTACGCTCAAGCTGTTTGATAGCCAGCCTGTCAATGCCGAACCCATCGCCCGTATTGAGCAGGCGATTTTGGCGGCAGGCGATAAGCCAACGATTGCGGCATTGCAAGCGCATTTGGCAGGGCGGCAGGCCATTTAATCCCGCTACCTCCCGCTACTTATTATTGCAAGACCTTAACGTCCAACTGGGCGTTAAGGTTTTTTATGGTCGCTTTGATTGACGGTTAGCACACTACTGGCAACGAAACGTGATGGTGTATTCATAATCATCATCGCGCGCGATGGTGGTTTTTTTCATGCCGACGATACCACCCAACACGCCGATGGCTTGGTCTGCCACGCGTCCCATGTTTTCATCCAGCACACCGTTGTAGCGGTAGGTGTCTGATAGCACAATCGGTGTGCGGCGGCGGCATTGCTGGCGCGCGTAGTTGAGCGCGTTGGTCTGGGCTGCGACTTTGGTTTTGCCAAGCCCTGTGGTTTCTAGCACGTTGTTGGCGCGTTGGATGACAGGCACGGCGGTTTGGGTGGATTGGCACGCGCTAAGCCCCATAACGCACGCCAAGGCAGGCACGGCAGCGGCGATTTTTAACAACGGGTTGTTTGGTTTTGACATAGCAACATCCTGACTTTAAACTGCGCTTAGTGTGCCCAAATTCCCCACAATGCGCAACCTTAGCCCAGCCGCGCTTACAATTTTTAAAGCGCAGGCAATCATGCAGCCAATGTCATCGCGGTATATTTGCCGTATTGCCCTAGCTATTTTGGGCAAAATTCGCTAGGATGTTGCTAAATTTTTGCAAATTGCCAAGGCGTTTTTGCCGCGCCAAATTGCGCAGCTTGGGCTATTTTTTGCGCCAAAACGAATAACACACATCAACCTAATGGATTTAAAGGACATCTATGCTAACCGCACCCCATTCGATATTAATTGACGCGCCTGCTGGCAAGCTTGAGGTGGATGCGCTGTGGCACGCTGACCAGCCCCAAGGCACGGCGGCGCGTGTGGCGTTGTTGTGCCATCCCAACCCCGTCGAGCAAGGCACGATGATGAACAAGGTGGTGACGACGATGTACCGCTTTGCGCGTGATGCAGGTATGCACGTGGTGCGCTTTAATTTTCGCGGTGTCGGACGCTCAACGGGCAGCTACGGGCATATGACAGGCGAGATTGACGACGCGCTGGCGGTGCTACGCTGGATTGGGCAGCAGACTGACGCGCGCCAATTGTGGCTGGGCGGATTTTCGTTTGGTGGTTATGTGGCGATGCGCACCGCAGAGCAGGTGGCACAAGATAGCGCATTTGCTGACTTTCGCTTGACGGATTTGGCTTTGATTGCGCCATCGATTGAAAAACATCCGATCGATGCGGTGCGCCTGCCTGCCGATAAGACATTTTTGATTTATGGTGAAAATGATGAGTTGGTCGCGCCCGACGCACTGGCAGCCTTTGGCGAGCGGTTTGGTATTCGTGCGCGTGTGTTTGCCGATACGGGACATTTTTTTCATGGCAAATTGGGTGAGCTTAAAACCACGCTTGAAGAATTAAGTTCGATTAACGGTTAAATTGTATTTGACAGACCATCAAAATTAGGAAAACACCTTGCACGCCAATAGCCCCTTACAGCGTTATGAAGCCGCTTTACAAAGTGGTGCGTTTCAGCCCGATGCCCAGCAGCGCCAAGCGATGACGTATTTGGACGGCATTTATCATGCGCTTTTAGCCAATCGCAACAAAAAATCAGGCTTGTTGAGTTTTTTTAAGCGTGTTGAGCCGCCCAAAGGTCTGTATATGTGGGGCGGTGTGGGGCGCGGCAAGACGTGGATGATGGATATGTTTTTTGACGCGCTGCCAGCCGATGGCAAGCTGCGGATGCATTTTCATCATTTTATGCAAATGGTCAATCGGGAGTTGCACAGCTTACAAGGGCAAGCCGACCCACTTGAGACAGTCGCCGATCGCATTCATCAAGACGCGCAAGTGATTTGTTTTGATGAATTTTTTGTGTCAAATGTATCGGATGCGATGATTTTGGGCGATTTGTTTGGCATGTTGTTTGCCCGTGGTATCACACTGGTGGCTACGTCAAACATCGCGCCTGATGGCTTGTATAAAGACGGGCTGCACCGTGACCGCTTTTTGCCAGCGATAGCGGCGCTGGAGCGTCATTGCGTGATTATGAATATTGACAGTGGCGTGGATTATCGCTTGCGCCTGTTGCAGCAAGCTGAGTTGTATGTGTCACCGCTGACGGCTGATAACGCTGGGTGGTTGGCACAGCGGTTTGACGCACTGACCAACAACCAGCCTGTGACGCGTGAGCCGCTGACGATTAACGGGCGACAAATCACGGTGCATGGCTACACGCAGGATGTGCTGTATGTTGAGTTTCGTAGCGTGTGTATGCAGCCGCGTTCTGCCAGTGACTTTATCGAGCTTGCCAACCGCTTTGCCACCGTACTGGTAGATAATGTGCCTGCGCTCAATGACAACCTCGCTGATCCAACGCGGCGATTGATTTATTTGGTTGATGAGTTTTATGACCGCCGTGTCAAGCTGTTGGTGCGCGCCGAGCAGTCGATTTTGGAATTATACCAAGGCACAAAACTGGCGTTTGAAATCGAGCGTACGCGCTCACGCTTGCTTGAGATGCAATCAACGGATTATCTACAAGCTGAGCACCGCGTCGCCCAAAGTGATTTGCAAGACCAAGTGATTTAAAGGACATCGGTATGTATTCGATCCATCCCGAGCGGCATTTTAGTGAGCGCAACAACTGGCTGCGTGCGGCGGTATTGGGCGCAAATGACGGGCTGATCTCCACTGCCAGCTTGTTGATGGGTGTGGGGGCAGCCCAAGCCGATAGCCATACCCTACTTTTGACAGGGCTTGCGTCACTGTGCGCAGGCACGGTGAGCATGGCGGCAGGGGAATATGTGTCGGTGTCGTCACAGTCGGACACACAAAAAGCGGACTTAGCCAAAGAAAAATACGAGCTGACCCACAACCCCGAGCGCGAATTGGTCGAGCTGACACACATCTATACCCAACGCGGCTTGTCGCCAGCATTGGCGCATGAGGTTGCTGTTGCCTTGACCAAGCATGACGCGCTTGAAGCCCATGCGCGTGATGAAATGGGTTTGACCGAGACGGCAGAGGCCAATCCGCTTCAAGCCGCCGTGGCATCGGGCCTGTCGTTTACGGTGGGCGCGATTTTGCCGATTTTGTGCGTGTGGCTATTGCCGCAGGGTGATTTACTGATGGGGCTGGCCGCGGCAACATTGATTGGCTTGGCGTTGCTAGGCTGGCTATCGGCTTATCTAGGCGGTGCTAAGCCATTGCCTGCGATTGTGCGCATTGTGGTGTGGGGCGCGCTGGCGTTGGGTATCACCCATTTGGTTGGGCGGTTGTTTGGCGTGGATGCTGGTTAGAGGTAACACAATACACCAAAAAATATGCTTAAATTATATTGTTTATCAAGTGCTGTTGTCGTTAAGCTGATAGTCATTTGATCAGTGATTGCTTAGGATGCCTATGATGACTACCATACTTGCTGTTTTGCTGTTCATTGCTGCCTTGGTTTGGCTTTGGTATTTTATCAAAACCTTAATTATCATCTTTAGGCACAGTGTTTTGATGGGTATTTTAGCCGTGCTATTCTCTCCGTTGGTGCATATTATTTGGTACTTATCCAACAAGGATCGACTGATGACCAATGAGCGGCTAGTCTTTAGCCGTTTCTTTATCGTTTATGCCATCGCGCTTGTCTTAGGCTTTGCGTTTGGCTATTCGTATATGCCAGATGTGGTAGCCACCACCGCACCCAGCACACAGCTATAAATTCGGCTAAAATATGCTATTATTTTTGTCACTAAAACTGATTCAACCCAAACCTGATAAAACTTAACTAACCACCATGCATACCGATGAATTTTTTGATTTGATTGCCTCACGTCGTTCGATTGGTAACCTCAATGCGCCTGCGCCCAGCCACGCGCAGGTTGAACGCGCTATCAGACTTGCCTACACCGCGCCCGACCACAAATGTTTGCAGCCGTTTCGCTTTATCGTGCTAGAGGGCGATGCGTTGGCGCGACTGGGCGATACGCTGCACCAAGCTATGCTTGATACGGGCGAAACCGATGCCAAAGCCTTGGACAAAGCGCGCAATATGCCTTTGCGCGCGCCAATGGTCATCACCTGCGTCACCGCGTATCAAGACCACCCCAAAGTACCACCGTATGAGCAGCTGCTGGCAGCAGGCGCAGCGGTACAAAATCTGCTGCTGGCTTTACATGTGATGGGCTTTGGTAGTGTGTGGCGCACAGGCGCGTTGGCTGACAGCGCGGCAGTCACGCGGTTTTTTGATTTGGATGCTAACAACCGTGTGGTAGGCTTTATTTATGTCGGCTCAACCGATGTGCAAATGCCTGCGCGCGCGCCGCTGGATTTAAGTGATTTGCTGGATTATTGGGCATAATCGGTTTTGATTGAGCCCAAACCCAGCCCGTTGGCTCACTTGTATCATTTTGATTACAATTTTACCACCCGACACCTTAAAAAGAGCAGCCACCATGCCAAAAGCCATGCGATTTTATCGAGGACGTTTTAGGTGCACGACAATTTGCCTGAGCCGCTGGCGCAAGAAATTTTTAAGACAATGCCAAGCCCGTGCCAGAGCCGCGCGGTGCATTTCATTTTGCCGATTAGATGACATCATTGCCAAAGGATTGCCATGAAAAAGCCCCAACTGCCCACACTGGTAGAAAACCTAGAAAAACTTTCGGCAAATCGGCAAAAAGCCAGCAAACTCTTTGCCGACGTGCTTGACAAAACCGTCAAAAAAGTCAAAGCCGATGAGACCACGGACGATACAGACGCGATGACAGCGGATGCTGACAATGCGCCTGCACGTGTCAATACAGGCAGCGCCCTGCGTATCACGGTGTTGGGCGGTGGCAGTTTTGGCACTGCCATGGCAAATTTGGCAGCCAAAAACGGGGCACAAGTCACGCTGTGGGTGCGTGACAAGCGCAGCGTACGCGCCATGCAAAAAACCCGTATCAACAAAAAATACCTGCCCGATTTTGTGCTGGATGATGGCTTGGTGTTTAGCCATGATTTAGCCAGCGCGGTACAAAGCTGCGATATCGTGTTTGTCGCTGTGCCCAGTAGCGCGTTTCGTGAGACCATCCAAAAAATCGCCCCATTAATTAGCGCGCAAGCGGTGGTCTCTTTAACCAAAGGCATCGAAAAAGACACCTTCGCGCTGATGAGCGATATCATCCGTGAGGAGCTGCCCAACGTGGCGTTTGGCGTGATGAGTGGCCCAAACCTTGCCAAAGAAATCATGAACAATATGCCATCGGCAACGGTCATCGCCAGTGAATCCGAAGCCCTGCGCCATGCTGTACAACACGCATTACACAGTGCGTTTTTTCGTGTGTTTGCCAGTGATGACGTTATTGGCGTTGAGCTTGGTGGCGCACTCAAGAATATCTATGCCATCGCCATGGGCATGGCGGCGGCGTATGACATCGGCGAGAACACCAAAGCCATGCTCCTGACGCGCGCACTGGCAGAAATGAGCCGCTTTGGCGTACAAACGGGTGCTAACCCCTTGACGTTTTTGGGGCTATCGGGGGTGGGCGATTTGTACGCCACCTGCTCCTCAACGCTAAGCCGCAATTATCAAATCGGCAACATGCTTGGCAAAGGCATGAGCCTTGAGCACGCGGTCAAAAAATTGGGGCAAACCGCCGAGGGTATCAACACCATTGCCCAGGTCAATGACAAGGCAAAAAAATCTGGCATTTATATGCCGATCACCCATGCGTTGTATGATATTATTTATCAAGGGCAAGCACCGCTTACCGTCGCGCTCAATTTGATGGAAGCAGGGTTTCGTAGCGATGTTGAGTTTGTCATGCCGCACCAACCCATCGCCGCGCCGCGTTTTTAAGGCAAACATCATTCACCAAAACAATCAATAGGTCAGTTATGCAAATCATTTTGGTCAGACACGGTGACGCAGGCGCGTACACCCAGCCCGACAGCGAACGCAACCTATCCGAACTTGGCAAAGCCCAAGCCCAACAAACCGCCGACTGGCTAGCGGCACACCATCAACCAACGCTGTTTATCCACAGCCCGTACAACCGCGCGGCGCAAACTTGCGAGATTTTGCACAATGCGTTGGTAAACGCCAAGAACGTGCCTGTGTGGGTCAATGGTGACATCACACCCGATGACGATGCCAAACAAGCGGTGAATTCATTGACCGCCCAGCTAGAGCAAATTGATAACCTTGCAGACGCGTGCGTGGTGGTGGTGTTTCATATGAATATCATCGCCAATGTCACGGCAATTTTGTCAGGCAGCGAGCCAGATGACTTTAGCCTTGCCGAAGCGCGCGTGTTGCACACCGAGGTGTTCGCGCCTGACCTTGCCGAATTGGTCGCGCGCTTTGTACCGCAAGTTTGAGTTTGTCAGCAAGGAATCATGAAGCGGTGATACACGTTTGGCAACCCAATCCAAATGCGGCGTTGCGCGTTTGGCAGGCAACCACGCAAACTTGGCAAGCGGCCGACAGCTGGCAAGAGGTCAGCGCGTTGGCGGCATTGCAAGATAACAAAAACCGTAGCAAGTCGGTATGCTTGTACTTTCCTAGCGTGTATTTGCTACAACTAGCCGTCGAACTCAGCGCGCAGCAGCTTAAAACCTTGGGCGAAAATGGGCGGCGGTATTTGTTTGAGGACAGTAGCATTGGCGGTGTCGATGATTTAATCATCAAAAGCCGCGCGTATGCCCGCCCAAGCGACAAAGCTGCGCCCTCATCCAGCCCGCCAACGATAGATGACAAAGGCGAGCATCAAGCCGACACCGCGCCAACCCCAGACGCGCAAACGCTATTATACGCCTTGCATGATGCTGACCGCGATGCTTGGCTGGCGGCTGCGTCTTTGGCAGGTATTGATATCAACGCGATGTTGCCTGATTTTGTCTTGTTGCCAGCTGTGCCAGATACTGACCCAACAACCCATGCCGCGGTATGGTATCAAGACGCTGATACCCAGCTTTTGACCTACACCCTGCCCCACGCGCCCCAACCGACGGGGTTGGCGGTCAGCCATTTGCCCTTGGCTTTGGCAAAACTAAACTTAAGTCGGCTGTATGTTTGCGGTACGCTTGATGAGGCGATGCTAGGCACGCTGGATATCGCTTATCAACCATTGGCAGAGCCGCCGCACCCTGTGGCAACGCCGCTGCGTCACGCGCTGAATTTTGCCCAAGCCACCCGTGAACGCGGACTATCGGCGTATGCCAAAACCATTTTGGCAGTGAGCGCGCTGGCACTCATCACAAGTTTAACGGTTGATGGGATGCGCCTGTGGTACTACCAAAAGGCGCAAAAACGCGCACAGGCCATGCTCACCACGCAATACCGTGACTGGTTTCCCAATGAACGCCTCAATCCGCGCCTATCGGTGCAGCGCCAACTGGCAGGCAAATTGGTCAATACACAAGCTTTGCCATCTGCAAGCCTGCTAGGAACGTTAAGCAGCGTTGCGCCGATTTTGCAGCAAAATCAACTGGTTGCTGAACAGCTTAACTACCAAAACAACAACATTCAGCTGACATTGGGCGCGCCAAATATGGATCACGTCAATCGTGCGGTGGCAGCATTGGCGGCACAAGGGGTCAAAGCCAAACTTGGCAATGCCAGTCATGCGCCTGTATTCGCGCCCAGTGATACGCCAAACAACCCTGTTGCCCCCGATACCCCCAACACGCGCGCAACGCTTGAGATTCAACTCTAATTTGGTCTTTATTTTGGTTTAATTCGCTTTATGCCTGTCATGCCTGCTAAGCTTTCGTTTCGCTCACCCCTTGCGCCCGTCGGTGCTGCCCTACAACGCACGGCCGCGCCACTGCGCCAACGCTATAGTCAGCTAGCACCACGCGACCAAATCGCCTTGGCGGTGCTGACGGTGTTTTTGTTAATTTTGGCCATCGGGCTTGGTGGCTGGACACTGCACCAGCGTGCCAATGCGCGTGAAGCCGCGTACAACAGCACGTTAAATGACTTGTTTTGGCTACGCAGCCAAGCCAGCAACATCAATCCCAACCAAAGTAGCCCCCAAGACCTGCAAACAGCCGTGCAAGAGGTGCTAGCAGGCGCAGGTATAGACGCGCAAATCGCGCCCAATGCCGATGGTGTGGAAGTGGCGTTTCGTCATGGGCAAACGCCTGTGATCAACAACGTGCTTAACCAGTGGGTGCAGCGTGGGCTTGTGATTGAGCGTTTGCAAATCACTCAAACCGCACCTGACGCGCTAAGCGTGCAGGCACTGCTTAAACAGCCGCAATAAAAAAACCTGCTTGGCAAGCAGGCTTTGTCATCGCATCATCTAACCGCGTCAAAGGTTGGTATCAACGCTGGACCCACTGACGGATTTTTTCACGTTCGGCAGGGGTGGCTTTAAGCCATAGGTTCATGAACTGGTCAAGCGTGTCCATATTGGCAGGGGTGGCAGCGGCGGTATGGGTATTGCTGGCCACCGCTGTGCTGGTGTTGGCAGCTGTCGGATTTGACTGCCCTAAAGCAGGAATGCTGCTGCCCGATTTGCCTTCTAGCGCGTCGATGGTTTGTTGATTAGACGCTACCGCGTTGCTGCTTCCACCAAAGATGCCGCCCAACGCTGAGCTTAGACCGCTAAAAATCCCACCTTCGCCACCGCCTTGCGCCTGCTGGCTGGCGATGGTTTGGCTGTTGCTATCCACCAAGGCAAGCGTGGGTTTTTTGGCATAGTCTTTGGCGCGGCTGTAGGCTTCAGGCTGATTGGCCATGACCAACGTGTAGGTGCGGTTATCTTGCAGCTCAACGGGAATACTGACGTTGTCTGAGCGCAAGATATCGTGCTCATCACCGCGCAGATCATACAAACGTTGGTATTTGGCCGTGATGACGTGTTTACCGGGTTCTAGCGTGAACGTGCGCGTGGGGTCGCGGAACATACTGGTTTTAACCTCTTGCCCGTTGATTGCGGTGACCACCACATTATCACCGACGTTTAGCGTCACCTGCGCGACAGCAGGCGCACTGACCGCCGCTAAGCTGATACAGGCGGCAACACGCAAGCCGTTTGACACTTTTTTGACACGCATCAATTTAACACTCATAAAACTTCCTTGGTATGCAATTAAAGTTTGATTACTCAATCCGCTGGTTACAAAAAATGTAGGGTTGTCAGTCAGGGCGCTTGATTGCTGACAAGGCATGTTTGGTAAAAATCTTTGCACAAAACAATGCCACGGGTTTAAAAATCCAGCCAATCCCCCTGCGCGTTGTGGTCTTGTTCGGGTGTTAAATCGCGCAATTCATCAAGCAACGTGCGTTCATCAATCAGTTTCATCGCCGCTTGCACCTTGGCCTTGGTCACGTGCACGCGCTCAAGGTTGGTGAACATCGGCTGCACAGCTGCCAACACCTCAAGCATTGCCCCAATGCGCTTGGGACCTTCATCAAGCAAGTAGTCGGTAATGCGTGGATCAAATTGCCAGTTGCGCCGCTTGAGCACTGCCTGCAAAATCAGCGCGCGGTCACTGCGCTCATTGCCCGTTGGCAATGGCACCAACAGCGATTTTGCCAACCGTGATGTTAAATCCTGCAAGCTAAGATCAAGCTGCCCAAACGGCTTACGGCTGGCAAATACCAACAAAACCTGTTCATCTTGTCCACGCTCGCGGCTGCGGTTGATAAGATGAAAAATCGCCTCTTGCCAACCTGCGTGCCCCTCGATGGCATCGATGTCATCAACGGCGATGACATCCATGGTTTCAAGCCCACCTACCACTTGTGGATCAAGCCCAACCAGCTCGCGCATGGACAGGTAGATCACCGATTTACCCAGCTCGCGAAACGATTCGCCAATGGCGGCCAACAGGTGTGATTTGCCCGTATCCGCCTCGCCTTGTAGGTAGAGCTGATTGACCAAGCCAACATGCGCTTGTCGCACCGCATCAATCACGGACAGCCAGCCTGGCCCCGCAAAATCGCTCAAACTTGCGTCTTGTTTGATGTATAAGTCTAGGCTAAGTTGGCGCTGCGTCATCGCTGGTGGTTGTTCCTCGCCCAACGCAATTTTACAATGTGAATCGACTTGTTATTTATTCACCGCGTGTTGGCCGTATTGGCACAGCCATGGCGGATTATGCGTTGGCAATTTGCGGTTATTATACCAATTTTGGCAAGCAAAGATAGCATGGCTAGCCATCGGTGTGCAAATTTTTGTCATTCAGCAAGCATCAGACCTACCACCCAAGCCTTGCCAGTGCTGACAAACTTGCGTATGATACGCGTAACGTTTTGACAAATAAACCATTATGTTATCTCATTTGCCACCAAATTCTTTTGCCGTCTGTCGTTGGTTGGGCGTATCTGCCGCTGCGTGTGCTGTTGTTTTGACAGGGTGCGACCGTATCAACGCGCCTGCCAACACCAACAGCGACGCATCGTCTGTTACCCATGTGGCGCGTAACCGCACGCCCACGGCGAGCACGACCGCCGCACCTGCGCCACAAAATGGCGATGTCATCATTGCTGATATGCCTGCCACGCTGCCACCTGCGGTGGTGGGGCTCAAAAAAGCGGATTTTCCTGTGTATTTAGAGGGTGTGCCCAGCCTGCTGCATCCTATCGTGCCGTCTGTGTCTGCACAAAGTAGCTACACCAATGCCAAGCGCGGCAACACGCCTGCCAACTATTTTCAGCAAACCGCGCCTTATACCTTTAGCGCGAATGTGTATAATCTGGTGTTTGAAAACATCAAAACCCGTAGTGCCAAGCGTTTGTTTTCCCAAGACAATTATTTAATCAAATCCGTGTTTTATCCCTATGTGGATGGGGCAAAAACACCCAGCGACGCGCTTGCCAATGACCCGACTCGTGCTGCGGACACAGCCAATCTGACCACCCCAACAGACAAAAAACTGCTCGGGCATTTTATTTATGAAGTCAAAGAGTTGCCCGACGACAACGACAGCAAAACCAACATCGATGACCAGCTGGCGCTTTACATGAGTGATGACACGGGCAATCATTTGACCAAACTGCACCCGATTGACCAGTACGTCAAAACTACCTATTGGCTGCCAGAGGTGCAGCGGTTTTATTTCACCACCCAAGCCGATACCAACGGCGATGGGCTGATTAACGAAAATGACCACATTTATAATTATGTCATTGATTTTGCTGCCACGCGTGACGCGGTCAATGGCTACCGCGCGCCGACGGTGCTGGCGTACAATTACAACCCGTAACCCTCTGATTTAAGATAACCTATTGTAAAAAAGCCATTTTAACAAATAAGCCGTGCGCACGTATCTGCCTACGGGCTTAGGCAAGCGGCGCACCGCGATTTTTTATCACCACGGCATTGACCGTATGTTTCCCAGTTTTTTCTCAACAAATAAAAAATCCCGTGTGATAACGGGATTTTTTATGGCTCAAGCAAATGACTAGACTGTAGTCTTATAGCTTGCTGGTCAATTCTGGCAAGACATCGAAAATATCGCCTTCTAAGAAGTAATCTGCCACTTGTGAAATTGGCGCTTCTGGGTCGTTGTTGATGGCGACGATGACTTTAGAGTCCTTCATCCCTGCCAAGTGCTGAATCGCACCTGAGATACCTGCTGCGATATACAAGCTGGGTGCGACGATTTTACCCGTTTGACCAACTTGTAGGTCATTGGGTACATAGCCTGCATCAACCGCTGCGCGTGATGCGCCCATTGCCGCGCCCAATTTGTCCGCCAATGGCTCGATGTATTTGGTGAAGTTCTCACCGCTACCCAGTGCGCGTCCGCCTGACACGACGATTTCTGCTGAGGTCAATTCTGGGCGGTCAGATTTTGCCAACTCTTCACCCACAAAGCTTGACTTGCCTGCGTCGCCACCTGCGCTGATTTCCTCGATTTGTGCCGAACCGCCTTGCGCTGCTGCCGCATCAAACGCAGTACCGCGCACGGTGATGACTTTTTTGGCTTCGGTGTCTTTGACAGTGGCAATGGCGTTGCCTGCATAAATTGGACGCTCAAAGGTTTCTGCGTCGATCACGGCTGTGATGTCTGATACCATATTGACATCTAATAGCGCGGCCACGCGTGGCATAAAGTTTTTGCCTGTGGTGGTGGCTGGGGCAATAATATGGCTGTAGTCGCCTGCCAATGACACGACCAACGCGGCGATGTTTTCGGCAAGTTGGTTTTCAAAGGCGGGGTTTGACGCGCACAGTACGCGGCTTACGCCTGCCACTTGGCTGGCTTGTTGGGCAACGTCTTGGCAGCCATTGCCTGCTACCAATACGGTGATGTCACCGCCAATTTGGCCAGCTGCGGTGACCGCGCTTAAGGTGGCTTTTTTTAGCTCTTGGTTGTCGTGCTCGGCATAGACTAAAATGCTCATGTTGGAATCCTTTTCAAATATCAAATATTAAAATCTACACGTATTGGGTTTGTTGGGTCTTAGATGACTTTGGCTTCATTTTTTAGCTTGTCAATCAATTCATCGACTGAGCCCACGCGCACGCCTGCTTGACGCTCAGCAGGTGGGGTGACCTTGACCACTTGGATGTTGGCATCCGTGCTAACGCCATAATCAGCGGGCGTTTCTTCATCGAGTGGCTTTTTCTTGGCTTTCATGATGTTAGGCAGCTTGATAAAGCGCGGCTCGTTTAAGCGCAAGTCGGTGGTGATGACGGCTGGCAATGGCAAGGCAACGGTTTGTAAGCCGCCGTCGATCTCACGGGTGACGGTTGCTTTGCCGTCGGCGATTTGTACTTGAGAGGCAAAGGTCGCTTGCCCCACATCAAGCAATGCTGCCAACATCTGCCCTGTTTGGTTGTTGTCATCGTCGATGGCTTGTTTGCCCAAAATCACCACATCGGCGTTTTCTTGCTCGGTGATGGCTTTTAGGATTTTGGCAACTTGTAGGGGGCGCACGGTGTCATTGGTTTCAACCAAAATACCACGATCTGCGCCCATCGCCATCGCGCTGCGGATTTGTTCTTGCGCTTCTTTAGGGCCGATTGAGACAACCACGATTTCGCTAATCACACCTGCTTCTTGCAAGCGCACCGCTTCTTCAACGGCAATTTCATCAAATGGGTTCATGGACATTTTGACGTTGGTCAGCTCAACGCCTGTTTGGTCAGCTTTGACCCGAACTTTAACGTTATAATCCACAACACGCTTCACGGCGACTAATGCTTTCATAGCTTCCTCTTTGCTCTTAATTAAAAAAAACAAAACCTATGGCAGGTTTTTTGTGATTAAATAAAACATTCGCTCACGGTGGTCTTGATTTTACACAAGTTCACCGCGGCGTTCAAATAGCCAATCGTGCGCCCGTTGCGGTTATTTTATGCGTCCCTGTATCTTACCTAAAGTCTATGACATAAAATGTGTGCGCCGCAAAATCGGCTTGCCCATGCAGTGCCGCGCTGGTTGGTCACGGCTGATGACCTACAACCATTTAGCTGCCTTATGTTGCGCTAACTGACGCGACAAATCAAGGCTTGGCGGTGAATCCTAAGTCATGGTTTTGTTGATATTTTGCTAATTTTGTGCCGTAAAATGACTTGACAAGACTTTTTTTAGGTGTCATATCTGCCACAGGTTAGCCAACGGGCAGACAAACTTTGGCCGATATCACGCGGTTGGGGGCAAAAATTCATCCAACACGCGGTTTAAAAACAAAAACCCCGTCTCGGTGCAGCGAATACGCGCGGCATCATCAGCCATCAAGCCTTGCGCGCCCAAGCGTGATAGCGTCGGCGCGATGGTATCCAGCGCCAAACCTGTGCGCGTCTGCCAAAACGCACGCGGTACGCCATCTTTGAGGCGCAAGGCATTGAGCATAAATTCAAACGCCAGCGCGTCCTCATCAATGCGCTGCCAGCCGACTTTACCGTGTGTGCCGTGCGCGGTGAGGTAGTCTTTGGGCAAACGGGTTTTGCTAAAACGAAACACGCCATCGGGCCTTGTGATTTTGGCGTGCGCGCCTGCGCCAATCGCCAAATAATCACCAAATTGCCAGTAATTGAGATTGTGGCGGCATTGTTGGTCTGATGTTTGCGCCCATGCTGACACCTCGTATTGGGTAAAGCCGTGTGCTTGTAGCGCGGCTGTCCCCTGCTCGCCTATCGCGTCAAGCGCGTCCTCATCGGGCAAGGTGGGCGGTGCACGGTAAAACACGGTATTGGGCTCGATGGTTAGCTGATACCACGATATATGCGGCACTTGTAAATCAAACGCTTGCTGCAAATCTGCCAGCGCGTCAGCAAGGGTTTGGCTGGGCAAGCCGTGCATCAAATCAATGTTTAGACGGCTAAAGCCTGCGTCCTGTGCGGCTTTGACCGCGTCCACCGCCTGCGCACGGCTGTGAATACGACCCAAGGCTTGTAGTTTATCGGGCGCAAAGCTCTGCACGCCCAACGACAACCGATTGATACCCAAATCTAAATATTGACCAAACGGCGCGTGCTCAACGGTGGCAGGGTTGGCTTCTAAGGTGATTTCACAATCCGCGCTCAGCGTCAGCCGCTTGGCAATGCCATCAAACAGCCGTGCATAGGCAGAAATCGGCATCAGCGATGGCGTGCCGCCGCCAATAAATATTGACGTGATGACACGCCCTTGCACCAAAGTCAGCTGGCTGTCCAAATCCTGCAGCAGGGCATCGGCATACGCGGCAAACTCCGCCTGACCGTTTAGGGTGTGTGAATTAAAATCACAATACGGGCATTTTTTGACACACCACGGCACATGAATGTACAGTGCAAGCGGCACATTGGCAGGATTTAATGAGACAGGATTTGACGAAAAACGCTTTGACACGGTCATGGGCTCAAGATGGCAGCACACCGCACGCCAACCGCTTGAGGCTTATTAAGGCCGATTAAGGCTTAGTTAGCCCGTGGGCGGCATGTCGTGCGGCATGGTGGCTTGTTAGTTTGGCATACATTGGCTAAAGTTGCAGGTTTACGGCAACAAGTGATAAAGCGTCGGTTTGCTATCAAATTGCACCGATTGGGCAGCCATCGCTAAATGGCACGCTGGCTTTAGTGCTGGTTTTGGCGCGGTTCAAAGGCGTGCATGACCTCAGGCAGCTTAGCTGTTGCCGCGTCCAACGCCCCTGCCACCATGCGCTGGCTCAATGCTTGGGTAGCAGCTTGTGCTGATTGCGCCAAGCCAAGTTTTTCGGCAAACGTGGGCTTACGGCGCGAATGGATGGCATACACCTGCTGGCTTGCCATTTTAGCCAGCAGATAGCTGTCTGAGGTTTGCAAATCATCCACCAGATGACGCGCCAACGCATCCTCACCGTACCAATGCTCGCCTGTGGCAACTTGGGCAACGTCTAACTGTGGGCGAAAATTGCGCACAAAATCTTGAAACAGCTTGTGGGTCTGCTCAAGTTCTTGTTGGAATTTTTCTTTGTCTTCAGCATCGTTTTTGCCAAACACCGTCACGGTGCGCTTGTATTTGCCTGCGGTGAAGACATCAACATCGATGTCATGTTTTTGCAAAAACTCATGAAAATTTGGCACTTGCGCCACCACCCCAATCGAGCCGACCACCGCAAACGGCGCAGCCACGATGTTGTCAGCCACGCACGCCATCATGTAGCCACCACTGGCGGCAATTTTATCCACACAAATCGTCAAGCTAAGCCCAGCGTCTTTGATGCGTACCAGTTGTGCCGCCGCCAAGCCATAGCTGTGCACCAATCCGCCAGCGGACTCAAGGCGCAACACCACCTCATCGCCTGCTTCGGCAACGGTCAATAACGCGCTGATTTCCTCGCGCAGCTGCTGCACGGCGGTGGCTTTGATATCGCCATTAAAATCCAACACAAACACCTTGTGCTGGCCATTGCCACGTTTTGGCAAATCGGTCAGCGCGCGCTTGAGCAGTGTTTTTAAACTTGGCTTATTGCCAATTTCTAGCATCAGCTGCTGTTTGCGCTGGTTTTTGATTTTATTTAAATGGGTGACTTTGATGTCAAGCGGATTTTTGCTGTTTTGAAATAACATGGTGATGACCCAATTGCGCTAAAAAAGAAAAATTTTGTCCAATATACGTTAATTTAACACATTTTAGTAGGCATCAAGGCGGGCAATTTCAAGTTGTACAGACAAATTTTAACCGCAAACATTTTAGCCGCAAACATTGAGAAATCACCATAAAAACGGCATAATAAGCGTTTGCATGATTTTTGCCAAATCAGACAGGTGGTTGTCATCGCAAGGTGATGGCAAAACATTGCCGCTGCTTGTCCTAGGATTGTTGTTGATTGGTAATGGGCAAATTTTAGCTAAATTTTTATTTAAAAACAGTGAGATAGCGTTGTATGATGCGGACACAGTATTGCGGGCTTGTTGATGAACAGCTGATTGACCAAACCATCACCATCTGCGGTTGGGTGCACCGTCGCCGTGACCACGGTGGGGTGATTTTTTTGGATATGCGCGACCGTGAGGGCTTGCTACAAGTTGTGGTCGATCCTGACACGCCTGAGGCGTTTGCCACTGCCGATGCTGCGCGCCCCGAATATGTGCTTGCCATCACAGGGCGCGTCCGCCGCCGCTATGCTGGCACAGAAAACCCCAACATGACGAGCGGTCAGGTTGAGCTACTTGCCAAGCACATCGACACCATCGCCACCGCAGACACGCCGCCGTTTCCACTCAATGATGAATTCACCAACGTGTCTGAGGAATTGCGCCTTAAATACCGCTTTTTGGACATGCGCCGTCCTGAGATGCAAGAACGCATGAAGTTTCGCGCCAAAGCCACCTCAACCATCCGCCGTTATTTGGATGACCACGGCTTTTTGGATGTTGAAACACCGATTTTGACCCGTGCAACACCTGAGGGCGCGCGCGATTATTTGGTGCCAAGCCGTGTGTCAAACGGTGAGTTTTATGCTTTGCCACAATCGCCACAGCTGTTCAAGCAGTTGTTGATGGTGGCAGGTTTTGACCGTTATTACCAAATCGCCAAGTGCTTTCGTGATGAGGACTTACGCGCTGACCGTCAGCCAGAATTCACCCAAATTGATATTGAAACCTCATTTATGAGTGATGAAGATATCATGAATTTGGCAGAAGGGCTGATTAAAGACTTGTTTAACACCATGCTGAATGTGGAATTTGACGATTTTCCACGGATGACGTACGCCGATGCGATGCGTGACTACGCTTCAGATAAGCCCGATTTGCGTATTCCGCTCAAACTGGTCGATGTCGCTGACATCATGCAAGATGTTGAATTTAAAGTCTTTTCTACCCCTGCCAATGACCCCAAAGGGCGTGTGGTCGCGCTACGTATTCCCAACGGGGCACAAATCACCCGTAAGCAAATTGATGAATACACCAAATTTGTCGGTATTTATGGTGCAAAGGGTCTGGCGTATATCAAGGTCAATGACACAAGCAAAATCAACAACGGTGTTGAGCAAGAATCGGGCCTACAATCGCCGATTATCAAAAACATGTCCGATGCGGTGTTGGTTGAGCTTATCAAACGCACCGAGGCACAAGACGGCGATTTGATTTTCTTTGGCGCGGACAAAGCCAAAATCGTCAATGACGCGATGGGCGCGCTGCGTGTCAAAATTGGGCACGATTTGAACATGGCGACGTGTGAATGGGCACCGCTGTGGGTGGTGGATTTTCCGATGTTTGAAGAAACCGACGATGGCAAATGGACCTCGGTACACCATCCATTTACCCGCCCTAAAGGCACGGTTGAGGAGATGAAAACCAGCCCCGAAACCGCGCTGTCTATCGCCTATGACATGGTGCTAAACGGTACCGAAATTGGCGGCGGCTCGCTGCGTATCAACACGCTTGAGATGCAAAAAGCGGTATTTGAAGCACTGGGCATTGATGAAGCTGAGGCTGAAGAAAAATTTAGCTTTTTGCTCAACGCCCTAAAATACGGTGCGCCGCCTCACGGTGGTTTGGCATTCGGGCTTGATCGTTTGATCATGCTAATGGTAGGCGCAAGCTCAATCCGTGACGTGATTGCCTTCCCAAAAACCAAAACCGCAGAATGTCCTTTGACCGACGCGCCTGCGCCTGTCGATGCCAAGCAACTGCGCGAATTGGGCATTCGTCTGCGCGAAAAAGACAAGCCTGCCTCATAAGCCAAGCGTTTTGCTAGACTTAAACCCTGTCAAACCGCTAAGCGTTGCCTTGCGTCATGTGCCGCTAACTGTGTTAAACGGCATGGCACGCACGGCAAGCTGGGCGGTCAATGACGTAAGCCAACTGACCATCAAGCGCGTGATTGGCTACAATCTTGCGCTTGCCTACCCTCATCTGTCGGCGCAAGCACGGCAACAGCTTGCTGAGCAAACGCTGACTAACCAATACCTCAATGCGGCGGCTGCGCTTAAAAGCTGGGTCATGCCACCTGATTGGTCAGTTCGGCAAATCCGCGCCGTGCATGGGCAGCAGGTGCTTACTGACGCGCTGGCAAGCGGCAATGGGGTGCTTGCCATCGTACCACATTTGGGCTGTTGGGAGATAATGAACGCGTGGCTTAATCAGTTCGCCCCGCCGACCATCATGTACAAACCGACAGACAGCGCGACTGTAGATGCGCTGATGCTACAAGGGCGTGAACGCGTACGGGCAACACTGGTACCGACCGATGCCCGTGGCGTCAAAGCCGTACTACAAACCTTAAAACAAGGTGGCTTTAGCATTGTACTGCCCGACCACGTACCTGAACCAAGTGGTGGGGTGGTGGTGCCGTTTTTTGGCGTGCCTACGCTGACTGGTACACTGACGACCAAACTTGCCGCACGTACAGGCTGCCGTTTGGTTGGCTTGTCGTGTTTGCGTGGCGACGATGGTTTTGTGGTGTATTGCGATGATTTGACGGATGCAGATTTGTGGGCGCGTAACGCTGTCGTCTCAACCGCTGCGCTCAACCGTGCCATCGCCACCATGATTGCGCGCGACCCTGCCCAATACGTTTGGGGTTATCGACGTTTTAAGGGTGTGCCGAACTTCAAGGGGATTTATCGCAAAGACTGGCACACGGTGCAACACGCGGTGGCGCAATTTCATGGCATAACGAACATCGCGTCGCCCAATCGGCATTTGGTATAACACGGTATTTTTGCCAATTTAGGCCGTTAGCGATGTGAACAATTAGACAGATGCCCCTAAACAGGTGCGCCCAAATGACCGCCCACCCCGTCTGTGGCAAGTTTAGCGTTTAGACGCTCTAGGCGTGCCAGTGTGCCAACATCCACCCAATCTTGCGCCAGCAATTCACCCGTGACCTTGCCGTCTTGCATGGCGGCTTTGAGCAGCGGTGCTAGTGACTGTGTCGCGCCCGCAGGCACGCCATCAAGCAAGCGCGGTGATAACACGCTAATCCCTGCAAACGTGTGCTTGGGCGCACCAGCCGCCGATACGCGCCCATCGTGCAGGGCAAAATCGCCGTTGGGGTTGTGGGTGGCTTGGTCCGTCAAAAGTAGATGCGCAAGGTTGGTTTGCAACTCATGGTGCAACAACTGACTAAAATCCAGCGGTGTCCACACATCGCCATTGACCAACAAAAACGGCTCGTCTGCCAACTTGCCTGTGGCTAAGGCTTGGCGAATACCGCCTGCGGTCTCAAGCGGCTCATCGGGCTCAATTGACCAATGAATCTTCACGCCAAACGCTTGCCCATCGCCCAAAGCCGACAGCAGCGCGTCTGCCAGCCATGACACATTGATGGCAACCTCTGTGATGCCTGCGTGTTTGAGCGCGCGCAAATGCCACGCTATCAGTGGCTGTCCGCCAACGCTTACCAAGGGTTTGGGCGTGGTCAAGGTCAGTGGACGCAGGCGCGTGCCCTTGCCCGCTGATAAAATCATGGCTTGGCGAATCATGGTAATTGTTTTAGCCTTATTTCTTAAAGGTTTGTTTTTTTAAGGGTTTTTAGGGTTTTGACTGAGAGATTGTTTGTGTAAAGGCAGGCGCTACAGCGGTGTTGAGCCACGCGTCAAACTCAGCAAATACCCCGCCTTGTGATTGGGCAAGCCAGCGTGTTTCTAGCAACGTATCTTGCAACACGCGCGGCAAGTTTGCCAAATACCGTGCCTTGCCATCGCGCTGATACAAGCGCACAAAAATGCCCAAAATCTTTAGATGACGCTGTAGCCCCATGGTCATGGTATCAAGGTCAAACTGGTGTTTGGTCAAATTTGGCAGTTGCGGCTGCACCATCGCAAAAAATTCAGCAAACCACGCGTCAGTTTGTGCCGCGTTCCAATCAACGTACGCATCACGCAGCAATGACACGATGTCATAGCTGTACGCGCCCACCACCGCATCTTGAAAATCAATCACGCCCAAATCCTGCGGCAAAATCATCAAATTGCGGCTATGAAAATCGCGGTGTACCACCACCTGCGGCTGCGCGGTGACTTGCGCGATAATTGCAGCTTGCACCGCCTGCCATTGCGCCAGGCTAAAATGCGTGTCATCAAACGCCACACCGACATACGGCAAAAACCATTCGCTAAACAACAGCATCTCACGGCGTAAGCGCGCGTCGTCATAATCGGATATGCTGGCGCGCGCTTGGGCCACGGGGATATGCTGCAATCGACAAATCACCTGCATGGCCTCACGGTAACGCTGGGCGGTGGGCGCGTCTGCCGTGCCTGCGTCGCTGTGGATGACATCGGCAAAATCCGTGCCGCCAAAATCCTCTAGCACGATAAAGCCTTGCGCCTCATCAACCGCAACCAAATGGGGCACATGCACCGCACCTGCCATCAGTTTATCCACGGCGACAAATTGGCTGACGCTCTCTTTGTCGGGCGGCGCGTCCATGACGATATAGGGCTGCTCGCCTGCTGGCGTGTGCACGCGTAGCCGATGATAACGTCGAAAACTGGCATCACCTGCCAGTGCGACCGTGTCAAACGCTGCGCCATCAAATACGCGCGTAAGCCATTGCGCCATTGCTTCAGAACGTGCGTCTGCACGCGCTGTCTGTGTGTCATCCATGGTTGTGTTACCGCTGTACCGTTACTGCTCGTTAAAAACCGCTATGCTACCGAAAAACGCCGCGCACAACAAGGACAAAATGCGCGGCGAGGTTTATTTACATTTCTCTGCACACGACAAAAAATCAGCCCCAACCAATTTTCACGGGTTTAGGGGTTAAAAAACTGACCAACTGTCGAAATACAGCCTTATCATTATTCAACAACACCAAACGCAAGCCCTCAATCAACAAATCCAAGCCTAATGCAAATAAACTGGCTTGAGGGCGACCGTTTGACTTGGGCTTACGTTTTAATGGTCTTTGCTTATCTTGATGAATACCGACATGATAAGCCCAACAAAATGCTAAAGCATTGACTGCCACTAACTTACTTACCCTATCCATCTTAGTCAAATGCGTCTCTTCAAGATTAAAACCACGACCTTTAAGACAAGCAAATAAACCCTCAATCTCCCAACGCTTAGCATAAATTGTCATCGCATCAAGGGTTTGTAGCTGATTGGTTGCTACAATCACTAAACCATGGTCTTTATCACGTTTGGCAAATACTCGGACAGCACAGCCATCAACGACCAGTATCCGTCCATGTCTATAGGTCTCAAAGGCAGTAACATGACGAAATAGTTCTTTAATCTGTACCAATTTGCCGTGATGGTTCACAACTTTGCTGTTTTTCTTGATACGAATAGCAAAAGGTATGTGATGCTCTGTTAGCCAGTTAAACCATCGTTCACCAACAAATTCTCTGTCTGCCAGTATCATATCAATGTTGTGTTTACCAAACTGCTTGATAAAGCGTTCAATGAGTTCGGCTCGCTCAAGGTGGTTTGTGTTACCCCGTTTGTCTAGCATGTCCCAGTAAAGTGGTATGGCAATGCCCTTATAGACTACCCCTAGCATAAATAGGTTGATGTTGCTTTTCCCCCATTTCCAGTTGGTGCGGTCAATGGTAAGCGTAACCTTGCTAAGTCCAAATAGCCGATATAGCAATATGGCTAGTTGGTCATAGTCGATGACAGCACTGGCGATAAATCGCTGTAGCCTGCGGTAGTGACTGTCCGTCTTGCCACTATTAAGTAGGTGCCTTGCTATTTTTTTTTAGATTACTGCTTTGGGCGGTAATTAGGGCGATTATCATGAGGCTTAAACAGGTAATTCTTGCCTTGTTCATTGTAAGGTTTTGGGTTAATATTTCACTGAGTCTGTTAAGGTTTGGCATAATGGTGGTTCGTGAGAAAAATTGTTATTATGCTATTGCTTTAACAGACTTTTTCGTTTTTTTGTCGTGTGCTGAGATAAAAGCGGGAAATTATGTTACTTTTTAACCATCTAAAACAGATCGATATTCAGGATATTGCTGTTTTTTTAACACTAATGCGACTCCAAAGTGCTAAAAGAACAGCTGAGGAACTAAATGTAAGTCAATCTACAGTAAGCTACTGCTTGAAAAAATTAAGGTTTTGTTTCGACGATATATTATTTACGCCTAATGATAATGGCATGTTACCAACTGTAAGAGCTCAATCTATTTTACCTTATATGCAATTAGCATTAGATTCCATAAACCAGTGCGCTGAAATAGACAAGAGTTTATCTAATCAAGCTAAAGTTTGGCGTATTTCTGCACCAGAATATTTTGAGCTCAGTATCTTACCTTGCATTTTGAAAATAATAGCTACAGAAAACTCAAATAATTCATTACATGTTCAAAAACTGGCACAAGATTTACCTCTTGAACAGTTATTCACTGGGGATATTGATGTTGCCTTTGGATTTGGTCCAGGCTATCACCGCCTGCATCCTAACTTAAAATGGGAGTCTATAGTTAATGACGATTTCTATTGCTTAACTACCTATAGACAGGAAAATAACAACATGATGGACATCGACTATTTTTGTAAGTCACCACATGTGTTTCCGACTCCTTGGCAGTCAGATGAGAACATGATTGATGGGTGGTTAAAAAGGATGGGCAGGAATAGAAGAATTTTGACAAGTGCCAATTCATATCAAGCATGTATCAATATAATAACTCAAGTTCCTGCCACCTTATCTATACCTAAAAAATTAGTTCCTTTTCTTAATATTCCAGACGGTGTAGACATTCTTTCCCCACCTTTGGGTTTTCCAAATTTCACATTAGATATGATATGGCCCAAATCTAGAACAAAGAGTCCAGCCGTCATGGAATTAAGAAAGATAATTTCCCAGTTAAATACTAGGTTGTAATCTCACTCACTTTATCCTGTTGCAAGTTAAAAATGGGCATATAAACTTATGGTCAAAACTATTTATAATATTTAGCTTTTAGGTATGATACGCCCAAGACATAACATAAAAATAAACCAAGAAAAATGCTTGCTACGGTTGAGCCATTTTCGATTTTAATAGAACTAACTAAATGCGTTACAATAGACCCAAAAGCTATCATTAGACAACCTTGTAAGCTTGCCACCGAACCTGCACGCTCTTTAAATAATGACATTGATACACTCATCGCATTTGAAAAAATCAGTCCTTGAGAAAAGGCAATAATAATTATTCCACCAAGCAATGTCTTCAAATCCATTAAGTTTTGATTAAAAAGTGTAATAATTATACCTATTAAAAATATTACTCCGCCTACAATAATTAAACGACTTGACTCAAAATAATTGATTAACACTCTATTAAGCAATGTGCCTAATAAATAAGCTAACCCTACGATTAATGCGGTTGTACCAAAATACTTGGCAGAATAACCAAGTTTTTCCTGAACAATATAAGTTCCAATTACATTCCAAAGTAAAAAGGAGGAAAAACTTGCTCCAAGTATTACGACAGCTGACATAAAACGTTTATCAGCAATAATAGGTTTAAAACCTTTGATAACATTAGCAATAGGCATTCTATTTTCGAAAGATAAAGATTCTTGTAACTTCAGGCTCACTAACGCTAAAATCGAAGCTCCGTAAATCGCATATAAAACAAAATTATAACGCCATCCCCAATGAACCTCTATCAGACCTCCAATATAAGGCGATATCACAGGACCTAGACCAAATGCTAAACTTAAATAAGTGATTGCGACTACAAATCGTTTACCAGTAATGTTATCTACTAACAATGCTCTTGCCACAACTTGACAAGAACCGATAGCGAATCCCTGAAAAGCTCTTGCTAAGAGCAGAATGGCAATTGAATTAGAAACCACAGCGAGAATACTACCTATTTCAAAAATGACGAGACCAAATATTACTGTAGTCTTACGACCAACAGAATCTGCCATTACGCCAAAAAAAAGTTGCCCTATTGCATAAAACAACAAAGTTATGGTTATGGTGTTTTGCATCATGGATGCAGATGCCGAAAATTCAGCTCCGATTGAAGGTAAGCTTGGTGCATACAAGTCAATAGCAATGCCACCTAGACTGTTTATAAAAGGAGCTAAAAAGACGATAAAATCTTCATACTTTTTTCTTTCCATCATTTTGAAAAACCTCTTAAATATAAGCCAAACCTGTTTAAAAAAGACGAGTTTAGGGAAACAAGCAGGTGTCATCTGCTTGCTAAGTTAAGGAATATAAATAGTTTCTTTGGTGCAAAAGAAAGATTAGTAGTGAATTGAAAACTTAGTTGGCGAGAACCTTAAACACATTAATAATAAAATGACTATACCAGCTAGCATAAAAATCCAAGCTGGCTGTAAGTAGTGAGATTTATCGATAAAATAACCACCAATAAAGGGAAAAGCTCTATCATCTTAGTTTGATACATTTTCATTTTCCTTAGGAATAAATTTTTGAAATAAACGCTAATTCTATTTCTTTCCGTTTTGGTCTACCCGTAACCGTATAAAATTTATTTCTAAAATCTTGGATGTCATTTATAACTACAAGAAATCTTTGAACATTTGCCCAAGGTATACGTCTTGTGTAACGTATATTTCTTTCTTCAAACATTTTCCTTATTTCTTTCGGCAACTCGAATAAGACTTTTTGTCCATCACATAAGGTTGTTTCAGAACCTTTGGTTGCTGCTTCTAAACAATAGAACCATTGCAAATCAGGATTAAATGGAAGATTGCCATTCTCTTGATGTAATCCCATTTCAAATATTCCAGCATTAATCTCCGCTGTATTGCTTGTAGATGCTTTTCTAGCTGGGTCAAATGTAACTTTTGAGGAATGTTTTTTAATAATTTCATTAAATTCTTCTAATGAATAATTAAAACATCGATATATCACTGCCTCAGTATTTTTCAAGTCATCATAAAGTTCCTTTGTTGTAAATAAATTAATGACTTTTGCTTGACTATCCTCCCCCAATATTCGTTCAAAACCGTAAAATGGGAGTGGCTCTCTAATATAATCATTTTCAATTATCATACTCATACTACTTAACTCCATATTAAAGTTCATTATTAATGCTTTAACTTACTAAACATTAGTAACAAAATATCAAATTAAGAGTTATATAAATTTTAAGTTTTAAAAAATATGATTTAATTTTTAATAACAGAGCATTTACGACATAATTTGATTTGAGGAAATACATAACACCTATCGATAATTAGCGGTAGATATTCCAATTAATCAAGCTATAATTTATGTGTCTAGAACAGAGTTTTAAAAACATTCGAATTTGCTAAAAATATTCTCTGCACACGACAAAAAATCAGCCCCAACCAATTTTCACGGGTTTAGGGGTTAAAAAACTGACCAACTGTCGAAATACGGCTTTATCATTGTTCAACAACACCAAACGCAAGCCCTCAATCAACAAATCCAAGCCTAAAGCAAATAAACTGGCTTGAGGGCGACCGTTTGACTTGGGCTTACGTTTTAATGGTCTTTGCTTATCTTGATGAATACCGACATGATAAGCCCAACAAAATGCTAAAGCATTGACTGCCACTAACTTACTTACCCTATCCATCTTAGTCAAATGCGTCTCTTCAAGATTAAAACCACGACCTTTAAGACAAGCAAATAAACCCTCAATCTCCCAACGCTTAGCATAAATTGTCATCGCATCAAGGGTTTGTAGCTGATTGGTTGCTACAATCACTAAACCATGGTCTTTATCACGTTTGGCAAATACTCGGACAGCACAGCCATCAACGACCAGTATCCGTCCATGTCTATAGGTCTCAAAGGCAGTAACATGACGAAATAGTTCTTTAATCTGTACCAATTTGCCGTGATGGTTCACAACTTTGCTGTTTTTCTTGATACGAATAGCAAAAGGTATGTGATGCTCTGTTAGCCAGTTAAACCATCGTTCACCAACAAATTCTCTGTCTGCCAGTATCATATCAATGTTGTGTTTACCAAACTGCTTGATAAAGCGTTCAATGAGTTCGGCTCGCTCAAGGTGGTTTGTGTTACCCCGTTTGTCTAGCATGTCCCAGTAAAGTGGTATGGCAATGCCCTTATAGACTACCCCTAGCATAAATAGGTTGATGTTGCTTTTCCCCCATTTCCAGTTGGTGCGGTCAATGGTAAGCGTAACCTTGCTAAGTCCAAATAGCCGATATAGCAATATGGCTAGTTGGTCATAGTCGATGACAGCACTGGCGATAAATCGCTGTAGCCTGCGGTAGTGACTGTCCGTCTTGCCACTATTAAGTAGGTGCCTTGCTATTTTTTTTTAGATTACTGCTTTGGGCGGTAATTAGGGCGATTATCATGAGGCTTAAACAGATAATTCTTGCCTTGTTCATTGTAAGGTTTTGGGTTAATATTTCACTGAGTCTGTTAAGGTTTGGCATAATGGTGGTTCGTGAGAAAAATTGTTATT
>NZ_JCADBW010000018.1:0-45593 GCF_059264685.1 Faucicola sp. SE7633
TTCTCTGCACACGACAAAAAATCAGCCCCAACCAATTTTCACGGGTTTAGGGGTTAAAAAACTGACCAACTGTCGAAATACGGCTTTATCATTGTTCAACAACACCAAACGCAAGCCCTCAATCAACAAATCCAAGCCTAAAGCAAATAAACTGGCTTGAGGGCGACCGTTTGACTTGGGCTTACGTTTTAATGGTCTTTGCTTATCTTGATGAATACCGACATGATAAGCCCAACAAAATGCTAAAGCATTGACTGCCACTAACTTACTTACCCTATCCATCTTAGTCAAATGCGTCTCTTCAAGATTAAAACCACGACCTTTAAGACAAGCAAATAAACCCTCAATCTCCCAACGCTTAGCATAAATTGTCATCGCATCAAGGGTTTGTAGCTGATTGGTTGCTACAATCACTAAACCATGGTCTTTATCACGTTTGGCAAATACTCGGACAGCACAGCCATCAACGACCAGTATCCGTCCATGTCTATAGGTCTCAAAGGCAGTAACATGACGAAATAGTTCTTTAATCTGTACCAATTTGCCGTGATGGTTCACAACTTTGCTGTTTTTCTTGATACGAATAGCAAAAGGTATGTGATGCTCTGTTAGCCAGTTAAACCATCGTTCACCAACAAATTCTCTGTCTGCCAGTATCATATCAATGTTGTGTTTACCAAACTGCTTGATAAAGCGTTCAATGAGTTCGGCTCGCTCAAGGTGGTTTGTGTTACCCCGTTTGTCTAGCATGTCCCAGTAAAGTGGTATGGCAATGCCCTTATAGACTACCCCTAGCATAAATAGGTTGATGTTGCTTTTCCCCCATTTCCAGTTGGTGCGGTCAATGGTGAGGGTGACTTTGCCCAGTCCAAATAGCCGATATATCAATATGGCTAGTTGGTCATAGTCGATGACAGCACTGGCTATAAATCGCTGTAGCCTGCGGTAGTGACTGTCCGTCTTGCCACTATTAGGTAGGTGCCTTGCTATTTTTTTTTAGATTACTGCTTTGGGCGGTAATTAGGGCGATTATCATGAGGCTTAAACAGATAATTCTTGCCTTGTTCATTGTAAGGTTTTGGGTTAATATTTCACTGAGTCTGTTAAGGTTTGGCATAATGGTGGTTCGTGAGAAAAATTGTTATTTTGCCATTGCTTTAACAGACTTTTTTGTTTTTTTGTCGTGTGCTGAGTTTACATTTAATGATTTAAAATATAGCACAACACCCACGGTAATGTTATGATACAGCCATTTTGCCAGTGATTACTTTTAGACTTGCTTTTAGCCTTATAAAAGTTTTTTTTGGCTGGCAAACGTTTGGTTGAGTGACCGCCGCGGTTTTTGTGAGTATCGGCGGATTTGTGAGGCGTTGCCAGTTATGCCTGTTGTGCATTCTTTGTCCCCATTGACCCAAGCCACTCGGCGCGTGTATCGTCGTGCCCATCGTGAGCGCGTGTATCAGCTGCTGGCAGCTTGGCTTGCGGTAGGCACACCGTCGTGGGGACAGGCGCAAGTGGCAAACAACGCTGTTGTACAAGCGCCAGCATCGGCTGATGACCACAGCCAGATGACCGCCGAAAATTTGCCCCCAAATTTAGCAATCGACCCCACACCGACCATCAGCACGCCGCCAAGCCCTGCCGCGTTGCCCCACGGGCAGGCAGCTGGCGCAAATCCAGCGACAGCGGATACCGACACAGCAAACGCAGATGCAGATATAGCCAATACAGATACAGCGCTTACCCATACGGCAAACACAGGTACGGCAAACACAGGTACGGCAAGTACAGTCACGACAAATACAACAGCAACCACCGCGTCATCGCCAACACCACAGCCCATCACGACCAACGGCACAAGCGACACAGACAATACAGGCGATACGAACCACGCCCAGCCATCAACCAGCCTTGCGCGTTTGGCGACATTTTACCAACGCGATACGGGTGCGCCCAAGGACAAAGCCGCCGACGCTGACCGCGAGGCAACAAACGCTTTGGACACAGCCAACACCGATGCCGATACGCCAGCCCCTGCTGCGCCAACCTCTGCTGCGCCAATGTGTTATGGGCGTTGGGTGTATCCCAACACCCATGCGACCAACCGCACCAATACCAATGGTGACAGCAACTTAACCGACCTTGCGCCCAATCAACTTGCCGCGCAAGCCGATTATGGGTATTACGACAACGCCAACTACGCTGAGTTGTCGGGCAATGTGCATATTCAGCAAGGGCAGCAGCAAATCAACGCCGATAAAATCGCCGTGTATTTATCCGAAGGTATTGCCGCCGCGCAAGGCAATGTCATGCTAATTGATGGCAATGATGCAGCCAGCACGACAAGCACCGAGGTAAGCCCGACCACGCGCCATCAGGCTCGACCCAAGACAGGCGGTTTAATCACTGTGGCCGACCAGCTGGCGTATGATATTAACAGCACACAAGCCACCGCGCACGATGTTGCTTTTGCCAGTGTGCCGCTACAAGCGCATGGCTATGCCAAACTGTTAAACCGTATTGATAACAACCATTACCAAATCGACGATGCGATGTTCACAACGTGTGACCCTGCCAACCCAGCGTGGCGGATTCACGCCCAGCAAATCGCGGTCGATACCACAAGCGGACGCGGACAGGCCTATAACGCCACGCTACGCATCAAAAACACGCCCGTGTTTTATCTGCCGTATTTTAATTTTCCGATTGATAGCCGCCGTGCCAGCGGATTTTTGACCCCACGTTTGGGCTTTAGCAGTGATGGCGGCTTACAGGTGCAAACGCCGTACTACTTAAACCTTGCGCCCAACTATGACGCGACCTTGACCCCACGCATTTATAGCAACCGCAATCCCATGCTATCGGGCGAATTTCGCTATTTGACAGCCAACTTTGGCGCAGGCAATGTCACAGGTTCGTATTTGCCCAATGACCGCGAATTTGACCACCAAGACCGCAAAAGCTTGCTGTTTAAGCACCAGTGGCAGTCGCAAGACTACCCGACCCTATCAGCAGAAGCGATTTATCAGTATGTGTCGGATTCGGCCTATATGGACGACTTTGACACATTGGGCAGCCAAGCCACCCAGCTTAATTTGCCGCGCCGCGTTCAAGCCAATTATTACAATGATTATTTGACCGCGTTGGCAAAATTTGAAACCTTTCAAACGCTGGATAACAATTTGACCCGTGACCAAGCGATTTTGGATAAAGATAAGCCGTATTATCGCTTGCCGCAGTTGTCGCTGCATTATCGAGTCCCAAGCCGCTATGTGCCGTGGGGCGACTGGCTGCAAGTCAGTGGCACCAGCGATTTTGCTTATTTTAAACGCCCGATTAAAGACGGCTCTGCGCCCGAGCGCAGTGGCGGCAGGCTATACAACAAAATCACCGCGTCGCATCCGTTTGTGCGCTATTGGGGCTATGTCACGCCAAGCGTCAGCCTACAGCATCTATACACCCAATACGATGAAGAAAGCACGCTGGCCAACGGCCTGGACCGCGATAACCGCAGCCAATCGGTGTTTGTGCCCGAGGTTAGCATTGACAGCGGCTTGACGTTTTATAAAGCAGGCAGCCCGACGGCAAGACTTGGCACAGGCGGCTATCAGCTACTTAGCCCGCGCCTCAAATACGTTTATGCACCGTATCGTGACCAAAGCAATGTGCCAAATTTTAACACGCGCTTGGCCTCGCTAAACTTTCCACAACTGTATGAAAACACGTGGTTTTTGGGCTATGATCGCCTGGCGGATAGCAACCAGCTGACCCCATCACTTAATTATCGCTACGTCGATGGGCAGGGCTTGACGCGGCTTGATGCCAGCATTGGGCAGCAGTTTTATTTTGGTGATATCCGCGTGCACCTCAATGACAGCAATGAGCCGATTCACCTTAACACCAGTGGCACGGTGGTGCAGCTAAGCACCCAGCCGCGTAACAAGCTATGGCTTGACCTAGATGGTGCGGTGACTGATGATGGCGATTTGGGCTATATCAACACACAGGTGCGCTACCAACCATCCGCCGCCCACCTGTATAATGTCGGCTATACCAAACGCAACGCCAACCCACTGGGACAGCGCGATTTGTCGGCGGTGACAGCGTCAGTGGTGATGCCATTGACGTTTAAAGGTTTTGCTGAAAACTGGCGGTTTTTGGGCGCGGTGCAGTACGATGAAGGGCGCAGCCAATGGAGTGACGTGTTGGCAGGCGTGACGTATGACAGCTGCTGCTATGGTTTTTCGGTGTATGGGCGGCGCTATTATGACGAACTTGACGACAGCGGCAAGCCCAAACGCGCGATTATGGCAGAGCTGAGCCTCACGGGGATTTCCAACCGTCGGCAGGGACGGCTTGCTAGCCTCATGCGTGAGCGTGTGGTCGGGTTTGACCCCAAGCAAGACTTTTAATGCCCCGTGTTACCTGCCCAAATTGGCGGATTTTGCAAGACGCTGGGCTCAATCGGCACCGCGCTAAAAAATCTACCCATGCGTTATATTTAGGCAAACTTTAGCGTTTATCATCAAAACATTTTGACGTGCAGACCGTGAAACCCTGCGCGGCTTTAAACACAAGGATAGCCATCCATGCGTAACCCTGTTTTTTCTTTGGCCACCACCACACCCATGACACGTCGTTTGTCGGTGCTTGCCGCTGCGATATTTGCCCATATGCTAAGCCTAAATGCCCATGCCGCAACGGCCGATATCAGCAACCCAGCAGTCGGTAATGTGCCAAACACCGCCAGCAGCACCGATGTCAGCGTACAAAAACGCACCCTTGATCGCGTGGTGGCGGTGGTCAATGACACACCGATTTTGCAAAGCCAGCTCAATGACGCGATGGCAGAAGCCCAACAAATGCTTGCCGCCCAAAACCGCCGCCTAACGCCTGAGCAGCTGCGCCGCCAAGTGCTTGACCAACTAATTTTGCAGCAGATTCAAGCCGATATCATCCAACGTCAAGGTATCCGCGTTGATGAGGCGCGCGTCAATGCCGCCCTGCTAAACCTTGCCCAACAACAAGGCATTGATTCACTGGCACAATTACAACAACAACTTGACCGTGAGCAAGCAGGCAGCTACCAAGCGCTGCGCCAACAGGTCAGCCAGCAACTTGCCATGCAAGCCTTGCAGCAGCAGCAAATCGCACGGCGCATCAAAATCAGCGATCAAGACGTGGATATGTTCTTGGCATCGCCTGAAAGCCGCGCGCTGGATCAGGTGCAATACCGCACCTTGCACGTGCTTGTGCCTTATCCCGACACAGGCAAAGCCCCGACCAACGCCGAGCAGCGGCAAGCCTTGCAAGTCGCGGACAAAATCGCCGATGACCTAAAGCCCAATAATGTCGACGTGGCCGCCGTGGTCGCCAACGCGCAAACAGGCTACCCTGTCGAAATCCAAGGCGGTGACATGGGCTTTCACCGTGCAGGCGAACTACCGCGTGAGCTGTCAAAAGAAATCACCGCCTTGCGCGTGGGGCAAGTCACCCCACCCCTACCCACCGCACGTGGGCTAAACGTCATCAAATTGCTAGAAAAACAAGGCAATGACCAGCAAATCATCGACCAATGGCAAGTGCGGCACATTCTCATTAGCCCATCGGTGACGCTGACCAACGAGCTTGCCAAGCAGCAAATTGACGCGTTGTACGAGCAGCTGCGTCAAGGCGCAGACTTTGCCACCCTTGCCGCAACGTATTCTAAAGACCCCGGTAGCGCGAACAACGGCGGCTCATTGGGCTGGGTGGGTGAAGGTGAGATGGTGACACAATTTGAACAAGTGATGAAAAACACCGAGGTCAATGATTTTTCTACCCCCTTTGAAACGCAATACGGCTGGCATATTCTTAAAGTTGAAGGCAAACGCAAACAGGACATGACCGACACCTATCGGCGTAACAGGGCGCGTGAAGCGTTGTACCAGCGCCTTGCCCCACAAGCCCTAGAGGATTGGCTACAAGAACTGCGCGCGCAAGCGTATGTCAAAATCATGCCCGAGGCAAAAACCACCAGTGGTTAATTTGACGCTGTGCCACTACCTATCATAGCCGTTTAGGCAATCGCAATCAGCGTTGCCATACGCCCTGTTGCTGTAAGCCCTTGCTGAGTTTGGCGGCGATACGAATAAAACCGCGTATCGCCAAAGCTATCTAGCCCGCGGCTGGCTACCTGCGCGATACCACAAGCTACCAGCTGCGCGCGTGCAATCTGCGCCAAATCGGCAAAGTAGTGCCCTGCCTTTTGTGGATTTGGGCGCAAGTACGCATCAATCTGGTCAGACGGTTGCCCAGACTGCTTTAATGTCACTGCCAATGCGTCACGCACACGGCTATCAACCTCATACTGCTTGGCAGCGATACACGCACCCAACCACGCTTGCCACTGGCTGGTATCGCTGTCAGCTTGCGTCTGTGTCATGGCTTGCACAGTATTACCAATCACGCCTTTGGCTAAGCCTTGCCAACCTGCATGAATCGCGCCAATCTGTGATCCGTTGGCGTTTACCAAGACAATCGGCACACAATCGGCCGTCATGATGGCAAGTGCGGTATGGGGCATCGCGGTGAACTGCGCGTCTGCGTTGGGTAGGTGTGGCAGCGTGGCTGTCACTTGTACCACGTCCGCGCCGTGGATTTGGTTTAACCAACTGATTCGCGTCACGCCTGCCTGTGCGTTGAGCTGCGCGAGCAACCGTGCGCGGTTGTGATGAACAGTGGTTGGGCTGTCACCAACGTGTAAGCCCAGATTATTGCCGCCATAAGGGTGGGCTGCGTCGGCTGGCGTATCGCCTGTGCTGGTTTGGATGACCCACACACGCCGCCCGTTGGGCAAGGTTTGGTCAGCCAGGGTGAAGTAATCGGGTTGATGGATATTCATGGGCATGGTGTGTTTAAATGCTAAATTAAGGTTATCGTGTTTTGGTGAGCTTAATTATTAGAAACCTTTGCACGAAAAAATGCACAAAAGTTTGTAAAAGTGATATAATACAGTAAAATCAAACAGATAGCAAAAGACACGAATATGGCATGGAAACAAACAGGGCAACTCTCCCTAGCAGACAGTCTCATTAACGCTCACAAAGCCATCGAAGAACTCGATGAACTACATAACCTAATCAACTGGCAAAGTATCGAACACACCCTACGCCATGTCCATAGCAGTGACCGTGGCGAAAGTGCCTTTCACCCTGTCATCATGTTTAAAATCTTACTACTACAAAAACTCTATAACCTATCCGACCCAGCCATGGAAAAACAACTGGCAAGAGATTTACTATTTCGTCGCTTTGTTGGGCTATCACTTACCGATAACGTGCCCGACCACAGCACCATCTGGCGATACCACAAACACTTAGGTGAACTTGGACTCATTGAACCCTTATTCAACCAAATCAATGAACAACTAGCCGAGCAAAATATCATCATCAAAGCAGGCAGTGTCAGCATCATTGATGCCAGTATCGTCGAAGCCAAAAACAAACGAGCTAAAAAAGGCAAACATACCGACAACACCCAAGATAACGAAGCTGCCTACGTCAGTAAAAAAGACAGCACAGGCAAAGTAAAAACCACCTACGGCTATAAAATCCATCTTAACTGTGATGAAGACAGCTTTGTCAAAAAAGTTCAAACCACCCCTGCTAATGTCCATGATTCACAATGTTTTACCACGCTTTTAACAGGTGATGAATCTGCCGTTTACGCCGACAGTGCGTATAAAAGCCAAGCCCATGACGACTATCTTGCCGAGCATGAGCCACCTATCAACAATCATATCCATGATAGGGCGTGGCGTAATACACCACTTACCGAACAACAAAAACGTACCAATACCCAAAAGAGCCAAACCAGAAATACGGTAGAACGGGTATTCGGTCATTTTAAATTGCATTATGGGATGAGCAAGGCTCGTCACCTTGGGTTAATGCAATTTCATACCAGTACTCTGCTTGCAAGCATAGTGCATAATTTAAAAACTGCCCTAGGCTTGAAGCGAAAATACGGACTGTCTTAGGGTTATTGTGTCTGTTGGTTGGCAAAACTAGCCAATAGACGTTAATTGACTGCAATTTAGGAGACTTTTATGCCAATTCGGTGACTTTCTTCACTTGTTTAACACCAATTCCAGTTTTTAGTTGAGTTTGAAATTGGTGTCGAGAGATGGTCGCTGGTTTGTGCAAAGGTCTCTATTAAAAATTTTTAAAAAATTTAACGCCGCTGCGTCACAGGCGGTTTTGTCAGTCTATGGTGACAACGGCTGGCTGCCGCGCTGGGTGGATTGTTTGGGGCAAGCCAGTAACTTTTGCGTTGGCACTTTTTTTACGCGCTTGGCAACTTTAGGCGCTTAGCAATTTTAGGCGCTTGGCAACACCACAAGCCATGGACTGCATTTGTAGCAACATGGTGACCAAAGTGCTTAGCCAAGCTGCCATACCCCGATTTGCCCGTGATGCAGCTTGGGCACTTGCCCCAGCACGCGCCATGGCATGGTTGTGCCGTGAAAATCGCTGCCGATGGATACGCGCAAACCATGCGCGGCAATCGCACGGTCAATCATGTGCCGTGTTGAGGGTGGCTCGTTGCTGGCAGGCAGCTCAACCGCGTCACCGCCCGCTTTGGCAAAATCCGCCAGCAGATGGCGCACCTTGGTTGCGCTCAAGCCATAGCGTGTTGGGTGCGCCAATGACGCTTTGCCGCCGCAAGTGTGAATCAAGCGCACGGTATCAGCAAGGCTCAAGCCATCAAGCGGCACATAGCACGGTTTGTGGTCAGCAAGGTAATGGCTAAACGCACTTTGCACGTCTTTGACCATGCCAAAATCCACCATCATACTGGCAAGGTGCGTCCGCCCAACGGCTTTGGGGTTGTGCTGCGCCTTGGCAAGTACCGCCTGCCACAGTGGCGCGACAGGCTGTTTAAAAACCGTGGCGATTTTTTGGCAAATGGCATAGCCACGGCGTTCACGCTGGTCTTGAATCACCGATAGCCGCGCGTGCATGGTGTCGGTGTCAGCAAAGCCATAGCCAAGCACGTGTAGCACGATTTGGCTGTTTGCCGATTTTTTGCTGTAGCCGCCTGTCACGCGATGGCGGCAGCTAATTTCTACGCCGTTGAGCAAAGTCATGCCCAACGCGTTGGCCGTTTGGCGGGCTTGCTCTAGCCCTGCAACGCTGTCGTGGTCGGTCAATGCCAGCACCTGCACGCCATTGGCATGGGCGCGGTGCACCACCTCACTGGGCGTAAAACTGCCATCTGAGCAGGTACTGTGGCAATGCAAATCTATGGGCAGTGCCGTCAAACTTGGGCTGGCGGCGAGCAAAGCGTGGTGATTTGGATGCGGTGCGTGCTGGCTAAATTGGTTCACGGATTGACCTTGGGCGCAAAGATTTTACCTTGCGATTTTAGCACAACCGTGTAAACTAGCGGCTATTATTTGCGCGTGGCTGCTTTTTGTGGCCGCGCCTTGTGACGATTTGAATTTGGCGAAACGGTTGTAAGGGTCGGCTATGACGGCGTTGCTGGATTTTATCCCGTTGATTGCGTTTTTTGTCGCAGCCAAGCTGTATGGCGTGTTGGCAGCGGCAGGCGCGATGTTGGTTGCGACACTGATTGTCGCGGCAATTCACGCGGCGCGCGCAGGCGGCAAGCTTACGCGTCAGCAATGGGTCACCGTTGTGCTGACGGTGGTGTTTTGCGGTTTGAGCCTTGCGTTTCATGATGACACGTTTATCAAATGGAAATCAACCGTTATCAACAGTGTGTTGGCGGCTGGGCTATTGGTCAGCGTGTTGATGGGTAAGCCGCTGATGCAGCTGGCCTTGGGGCAAGTGTTTCGCCTGTCGCCTGCAGGTTGGCGCAAGCTGACGCTGGCATGGGTGGGTTATTTTGTGCTGATGGCGGCGTTGCAATATTACTTTGCGTTTTTTACCAGCAATGCCACGTGGGTGAATTTTAAAACATGGGGCTGGTTGCCTGTCATGCTGGTGTTTATGGTTGGGCAATTTGCTGTGCTAAAAAACCACCTCAACCCCGATTTAGCCAAGCCACAAAAATAACAGTAATCACTTGCAAAATAAGGAAAAACCATGGCGTTATTTGTTTTGATTTGTCACGACGCACCCCAAACCGCTGAGACACGGCAGCAACATCGCCCTGCGCATTTAGCACGCCTTGCGGCACTCGACGCGGCAGGGCGGTTGCAACTGGCAGGCCCGACCCCTGTCGCCCATGGGGCTTGCGAGGTCACAGGCAGTGTGATTGTGGCGGATTTTGCCGATGAAGCAGCGGCGCAAGACTGGGCCGCGCAAGAGCCGTTTTTACTGCACGGCGTGTATAGTCACGTTGATATCAAGCCGTTTGTGCAGGTATTTCCCAAAGCATAAGGGAAACATGTTTGCGCGATTGTTTTTTGCGTGATGGTTTTATGGATTCAAGGTAGGCAGCGGTGCAAGTCAGCCAACAGCAAGATAACCCAAATAACAGGGTGAACAACACACCAAATAAACGGCGGCAACTAGGGCTGTGTGGGCTGTTGCTGCTGGCATTAAGTCCATCGACGTTTGCCGCGCCACAGGTAATTGTCAATCCCACCGCGCCTGCGTCTACCACCGCCGCCACCGCCGTACCGCCCACACAAAACCCCAATCAGCCAACCCTTGCCCAGCTCAACCAGCCCAGCACACAAGCCTTGCAGCAAGCCAACGAACAGCTGCTGATAACAAATGCCGAGCTTAAACGCCAAGTTGATAGCCTTGCCACCCAAGTTAATGTGCTGGTGCATGAACGCAGTGGGCAGCTGTTTGTGTATGGCGCGGTGACCGCGTTATTTGGGGTGTTGGTCGGGCTTGCTTTGGGCTGGCTGGTGTTTGGGCGCAAAGGGCGTTGGTAATGGCTGATTTGCCCGACATTCTCGACACTGATTTGTCAAATAGCAACGCTATCGCCCCTGCGCAAATCGACTGGCAAACCGATGATGGCGGCCATAGCGTGCCGATATCGGCGCAATTTGGTGATGTGTATTTTAGCCGCGCCGATGGCCTGGCAGAAAGCCAGTATGTGTTTTTAGACCACAACCAGCTGGCGCAGCGTTGGGCAGCGTTGGCTGATTATGGCTGTTTTGTGGTCGGTGAAATCGGCTTTGGCACGGGGCTTAACGTGCTGGCGGCGTGGCAACTGTGGCAGCAGACGCGCCCCGACAATCACAGTCGGCTGCACATCATCACCACCGAAAAATACCCATTACGACGGGCAGATTTGGCGCGGGCATTGGCAGCGTGGCCGACGCTTGCGCCCTTGGCACAGCGGTTGTTGGACAGTTATCCGCCGCTGTTGGCAGGTTGTCATCGGTTGAATTTTTTTGATGAACGCCTGACGCTGGATTTGTGGTTTGGCGATGCCATCACAAGCCTGCAGCAGTGTACAGGGCAGGCGTGTGTCGATGCGTGGTGGCTTGATGGTTTTGCGCCTGCGCGTGATACGCGGCTGTGGTCAGACGCGCTGTTTGCCCAGATCCGCCGCTTGTCCAAAGCAGGCACGACGCTGGCAACGTTTAGCGCGGCGCAGATTGTCAAATCGGGTCTACAGCGGCAGGGCTTTGTGCTCAATAAAGTTAAAGGCTATGGCAAAAAACGCCACATGCTCACGGGTGTATTGCCCAAAAATCCGCCGCCCGTGTTGACAACGGCGCGTTTTCGCCACAACAAAAAAATCGCGCCGTTTTGGCTGCCGCTACCCTTTCGGCAAGATTTTTATCACGCCACGTTATCACGTAAATCACGGCACAAGTACGCGCCCGATACGTTGCCAGACTTGGTACCTGCCAATCATCGTGCGCTGACGGTGGCAGTAGTTGGCGCAGGCGTGGCAGGGCTTGCGGTGGCATATAGCCTTGCACAGCGCGGACATCGCGTGTGGCTGCTGGATCGCGCCCATCCGCTGGCAGGCGCGTCGGGCAATATCCGCGCCCTACTTGCACCCAAGCTACACAATGTCACACGTTTTGATGACAACTTGCACCTCATCGGTTATTTGGCAGGCTTACGGTTTTATCCCGCCTTACAGGCGTTGCTACCGCCGCATGCCGCGCCCGTGCTTGAGCGCGTTGGGGTGTTGGATTTGTTGGCACACCAACGCCACGCCATGGCAAGCAACGCGCTGGCGGATGTCGCGGATTTTGCCACACCATTAACTACCAAACAGGTGCAAACTTTACTGAACCATCAACCACCCCCACAGCCACTCAACAAGCAAGCCGCTGAGCAAAAGCAAGTAGCCTGGCAAGCAGGCTGGTGGCTTGATGATGCCAGCCTAATCAACACCCACGCTTTTGCCAAGGCGGTGCTCAGCTTACCAAATATCACGTTTTGTCAGGCAACCTTGCACGGTATTGAACCCGCAGCCAAGCAAATTCGTCTGCAAACAACAACGCCCGACCACGCCCAACCGACCGACTTGCCGCCCAGCTTTGACCATGTCGTGCTGTGCATGGCGCGCGATACGGCGCAATTTTTGCCCCATGTGTCGCGGATTAAGCACAGCCGTGGGCAAATTAGCTGGTTTGCCTTGGCTGAGAATGACAGCCTGCCAGCGTTCGCGCTCAAATACGGCGGTTATTTGGCAACGTTTGCTGATACACGCCAGCGTTATGCCCTACTTGGCGCAAGTTTTGTCCGTGGCACGTCGGACACGCGCACGCACGATGCCGACCATAAGGCAAATTTAGCCACCCTACAACACGCCTTGCCGACGCTTGCGGCTAAGCCATTGTTTGCCACCAAGCGTAGGCAGGATTGGCATGGCCGCGCAAGCCTACGCGCCCAAACGCCCGATTATTTGCCGCTGGTTGGGCAAGTGTGGACGCAGCCGAATGACACGCATAGCCGTGTGTGGACGTTTGCCGCGCTTGGGTCAAAAGGCTATGCGTATGCGCCGATTTGCGGTGAGTGGTTGGCAAGTTTGATGTGTGGTGACCTACTACCGCTGCCACGGCATTGGCTGGCTAAGCTAAGCCCAAATCGTAAGGCGCTGCGTTGATACACCGCCAGCCTATTTAGCCATCGGTGGGCGAAGATGACGGCGTATTTTGGCGCAGCATGTGACCATACACCCACGCTCTTGCCGCATTCGGCAACAGGCGCACAGGCACACGCACGGCAAGATTTTTGGCAACTTGCCAGCCATTGACAAAACCTTGCCGATAAAACGCGCGCTGCATATGCCATTCTAGCCGCGCATACCGCCAGCCACCGCGCCGCTGATACATCGCCACGCCTGCCCGCGCATACACCAACACCTCGGGCAAATTGGCAAACCGCGCGCCTGCCAACAGCAGCCGCACCCACAGGTCATAATCCTCATACAATGGCGCGTGACGATAACCACCAACCGCCAGCACTGTCGGCTTGTGCAGTGCCACCGTCATGTGGTTGATGGGATTACGCGACTTGGCATAGCGCGTGATGTCATCGTGCGTCAGTGGCACGGCTTTTAGCGTCGTTGTCTGGTCATGGTTGGGCGGATAAAACCCCGAAAACTCAACCACTTGCCCACCGACCACATGCACCTCAGGATGCGCGGTGATAAACGCCACCTGCGTGGCAAAGCGCGTCGGCACACACACATCATCGGTGTCCATGCGCAGCACCCAATCGTGCGTACAAGCGGCAAGCCCGTGCTGCAACGCACGCCCTAAGCCAACATTACACGCCAACGGCACGATGACCAATGGCAAACGCGGCTGATATTCGGCAATGACCGCGTGCAAATCCGCGCCCACCTCACCGTCAAGCACCAACACGACCTCATCGGCGGCAAGCGTTTGCGTGACTAGGCTTGCCAAGCATTGCGCCAAATACGCCGCCTGCTCAGCTGCGTACAGCGACAACAACACCGAAAACTTCACCCATTGCCCTCCGTTAGCCCATTTGCGCCAGCCACGCGCGTGCCACATCAGGCTTGACCTTACGCGCAAACCAAAACCCTTGTGCTTGTGCTGCCATCAATGCCGCGCGGTTCAGATACAGTGGGCTATTGCCATGGTTAAAATGTTGATCAAAAACAATATAGCGTCTATTGTCACCGCTTAGTGTGATTTGCCCTGCCAATCGCTCACTGACCAAGGTTTGCAAAAAATGCTCATCGGGCACCAGTTTTTTGGCAAAAAATGCTTGATAATCATCAATATACGGCAAAATCTGCAGCCAGTCGCCACGGGTGATAGAAAACCACTGTGAGCCAAAATACACGGACGCAGCGTAGGGCGATATGATTGCCCGTGCTTGCTGCAGTTTGGTCAAAACCTTGCCCATCAGCTGACGCTGCCACGGCGTATCAGCGTGTGGGCTGTCGCTGATTAAACGATAGCCGTATTGTGGCGCAACGCGACAGGCAAGCATCATGGCATAGTCACACGCTTGCCAGTCACGCGCAATCGCAGCAAAATCCTGTAGCACAACATCCTCGCCGCTGACCAAATGCAAAAATTGGTTGTCAGCATCGGCCAATGCCGCGGCAAATAAATTTAACGTGGCTTGGATTTGACTAAAACCGCCCCAGTACACCGCCACACGGTCAGTTAATACAAAAAAATTGGGCAAGTCTTTTGGCGCGGTGTTGGCGTTGATAGCGGTTTTGGCATCAACATGCACATACACATTGACCGATGGCGTACGCGCGGCAAACGCTTGCCAATAATCCACCGCTTGGTGCGCCTGTACCAAAATCGCGTGGCGGTTTGCGGTCATGCGCTGCCCTCACAATCAGGCGCGTCGATATCCACCAGATGAAAGCCACGACTGGCTAAAAACTGGTACGCCTCGCCAAAGCGTTGCCACAACGCGCGGTTATAGACCAATGTGATACGGGTACGCGGCAAATCTTTGAGCGTAAACACCGCCGTACTCATAAAGGTATAAATTTCAATGCGTTGCGTCGGCTGTTGGCACAGTGCATCGATGATATCCTCCTCAATGACACGCTCGCTTTGCACCACAGGCAACAGCGCGCTAAAATTCAGCCGTTCACGCGGATGCGGCACAAAGCCATCAATGCCAAAGCGCGTCACCACGGCTTGCACCAGCTCACGGTAGGCGGCCGCGCCAATAAAAGCATCCAACCCTTGCCCAAGTAACAGCCGCTTGACCGTTTGCTGTGGAGGGGTGACAGTGGCTATCTTGGCAAGCGTGACTGACCTATCTGGGTAGAGCGCAATCGGGATGGTGTGGGCAATGACGTTTGTTTCATGGGGAAAAATCGTGTAATGCGCTTGCGACGCAGACAACACCGCGCCAACATCGGCATGGCGAATACCCAGCAGCTTTTTAAACGCTTGCATGGCAGGCGACTTGGGCAATGGCCGATGATAGCTAGAGTTGGGAAAAATATTTGCCGTGCCATCATCGAATGTGTAGAGCTGTTTAAACTTGATTTTGGCAACGATAAACTGCACAAATAGCACATCAATGCTGGCAAGGTACACGCCCTCGGCGCGCTGCTGCCACAAATTCAGCCGCTGCAAGGTGCGTTTTAGCTGATTTAACGTGGCAAACCGCTGCCGCCAACGTTGATTCTTGAGCACAACAAACGCCGCATGGTCGCATAAAGCTTGCAACTTGGCAAAATAATGCCGATGTTTGGCATTGTCATCATACGGCAAGTACAAGCCGATGATATCGGCAGGGCGTACGACAACATCCGCGATAATGCGCTCAGCAATCAGCACTTGTAGCGGTGTGGTGCAGACAAACACATGGCGTTGGGTGGTAGATGATGACATAATTTATAAAGGCTCAACCCGTTTGGTCAAATGATACAGCAGCGGCAATAGCACGGCGTTGCTGGCAAGGGTGGCAAGCGGCACATATTTGAGCGCAAGCGTGCTGGTGTACGCCAACACCGCGACATACACCAGTGTCGAGAGCACGGACGCGGCGGCAATTTGGCGGTTTTTGCCATGATAAAACAGCACATTGACCCACAGCAAATACGGCACCAACAGCATAAACGCCGCCGCAAAACACGCCACATAATACTGACTATCGGCAAATGCCGCGCCAAGCACCCAACCAAACAACGCGCTTGGCAGCAACCACACCACCGCTGCCGCCAAAGGCGCAAGCAGCAGGCTAACCAGCCCCCAGCGATGCAACCGCGCGATAGGCATACGCCGCGCTTTAAATGCCTCATACAAATACGGCACGGCTGCGCTATTGACCGCCATGATGACCACACTGACCGCACTGGCAAGCTGCACGCCTGCGGCATACACGCCAAGCTCCGCCGCGCTAAACCGCTGATACACCCACACGCGATCAAGCTGCCCCTTGACCGTGTAGCTGAGCGCGTGCAACACCAGCGGCAGCCCAAGGGCAACAATGTAGCGCACAGCTAGCCACAGCCGCCGCTTGTGCCAGCTAAGCTGTATGCCCAGCCGCGTGCGCATGAGCAGCCACGCAAGCCAAGCTGTCATGGCTTGTGCCAAGACAATCGCCAACAGCCGCGCTGCGACTTTATGGGTCGCGCCAGCCGTGCTGTCAGTGCTGATGGCAGACAAAAACATCACCGTCAAGCCTACATGACTCACCGCCAACAACAGCTGCAACGCCAAATAATCCCACGCGCGTTTTTGGCATTGGCGCACGGCAAGCTGGCTTTGTACCACACTTTGCCCAAGCGCCAACAACGTGCTATAGCCCAACAACTGCACATTAAGCGGTAGCTTATCGCCCAGCAACCAACTTGCCACCACCAGCCCACACGCCACCATCGCCCATATGCCGATGCTCAGCAGCGCGCCTGCCAGCACCACATTGCCCAGCCCGTGCTTGCCATACACATAATAATAACGCGTGATGGCGGCGTTTTGTGACAAGCCAATAAAAATCAGCAAAAACGCGCTGATGGCGGTATAAAACGCCAGCGCTCCAAACCCTGCCGCCCCCAGCTGGCGCGTCAGATACGGCAACAGCGCAAACGGCACAGCCTTGCTTAGTAGCTCACCTGCAACATAAATCGCGCTGTCTTTGACCACCCCTTGGGTCATGCGCTTGCGCCAGATTTGCGCCACGTTTGCCCCTGTCATCGGCAGATTATTGCTTGCATAGGTCAGCTGGGTCAGTGGCAAGCAGCGCCCATTGCACAGGGGTATTGGCCACAATATCTGCCGTCACCCGTTTACCGATGATGGTATCATAAAACTTGGGCGGTATGCCAAAGCCTGGGCGCACGCTGCGGATATGCTGCGGTGTGATGACCTCGCCTGCCGCCATCGCTTGCACAAAATACAACGAACGGCGAAACTGCACGTTGCCTTGCTCGCTGGACTTGCGCCCATAATCCACCTGCCCCAACGCCTGCCACGCCGTGCGACTGTCGCGGCACAATGCCGCCAACTCATCGGCTTCTAGCGAAAAGCTGTCATCCGCGCCACCGCCCTGACGGTCAAGGGTGACGTGTTTTTCGATGATACACGCGCCCAATGCGATACTGGCAATCGCTGTGGTGTTGTCCAGTGTGTGGTCAGACAGACCAATCGGCACACCAAACGCGGTTTGCATATCCTTGATGGTGCGTAAATTGTAGTCCGCAGCAGGCGCAGGGTAGCCGCTGACACAATGCAATAGCGCAAGCTGCCGACAACCGCCGTCATACGCGGCCGCGACGGCCTCGCTGATTTCGTCTTTGTCCGCCATGCCTGTTGAGACAATCAGCGGTTTGCCCGTGCTGGCAGCGTAGCGGATCAATGGCAAATCCACCGCCTCAAATGAGGCGATTTTGTACGCTGGCGCGTTTAAATCCTCCAGCAAATCCACCGCCGTGCTATCAAACGGTGAGCTAAAAATCGTGATACCCACTTGACGCGCATAGTCAAACAATGGCTTGTGCCAGTCCCATGGCGTGTGCGCCTTGCGGTACAAGTCATACAGCGTGCGCCCATGCCACAATCCGCCATGGATATAAAAATCAGGCGCGTCACTGTTTAAGGTAATCGTATCGGGCGTATAAGTTTGCATTTTGACCGCATCTGCGCCACATGCCTTTGCCATGTCGATGATTTTATAGGCATTGTCTAGGCTGCCATTGTGGTTGGCAGACATCTCAGCGATGAGATACGGCGGTTGGTCGCTGCCGATGAGGCGGTCGTTGATAAAAAAAGGTTTACGCATGGGCTTTATCAAAATCAAGGTTGTTGGACGGGTGGTTCATGGCTAAAATACTGCTCAACGCTTGTGAATCTGTCACGGGAGTGCATCGATGGCTGATAAATTGCGCCAATATATCCGCCAAAATTTTGGCAAAATCCTATTCATCACGATCTTTCTTATCATGCCGCTATTGATGTCTTGGTATGGGCGTATTGTGCTACTTATCATACTCATTTCCCTGTTAAGGCCAGCGTGGTTTGGGTGGTTGTATGACAGCCGTCCCGTAGAAGACAGCATTGGGCGTTATTTTGCGCTCATGTTTTTAGCCCTGCTATTTGCTATTGGTGAGCGCATGAGATTGGCTGGCGGGTCATCGTAAAATTAAAACAAAAAATCCTGTGCGTACAACTTAAACTGCATCACCGTGGGTGCGATGCTACCTAGGCCAGTGTTTGGGTTGGTGTTGGGGATGCTGTTTAACGGGCTGTTTGGGTGTTTTAGCGAGTTGGGCAAAATTGTGTCGGCTTGCTGGTAAGTTGGCACAAAGCCCAATTTGCGGTGCAACGCGATGGACGCGGTATTGTGCGCCAACACCTGCGCATCAATCACCGCTGGCGGATTGTCGGCATTCAATGCATCTGCCAATGCCAGTACCGCCAGCGCAAACCCTAAGCCCTGCCCACGCGGACAGTCGGGCGCAAGATAAAACCCCCATGTGGCGTGTTTGGCATGGTTTGCCCCTGTCGTCAGCGTTTGATACGGCGCGGCTTGGCAAGTGACATTGACAAAACCTGCTGGCATGTATTGGGCTGGCTGCTGCTCGGCATTCGGGCAAATTTCAAACACCCACAACCGCACATTGGGCGCGGCAAGCTGGCGGCTAAACCAACGCTGATGGCTGTCCCATGCGATGGTAGCTTGGCCAAACATCCATTGGCGCACATCGATGTGGTTGCGCCATTGCCAAATTTGGCGCATGTCATCAACCGTTGCCCGTCGCACACGCGCATGGCGCAAACGCTTAGCATGGCGGATGGCATTGACCACGCGCACCGCCCCACGCCCATCAACCAATGCCGCGGCACGGCGGCTAAACGCGGCATAATTGGTGAGTACTTGCGCCAGCGCATTGGGCAAATCCTCGGCCAACCGCTCACGCGCACATAACGCCACCACACGCGCTTGCTGCAATGCGTGGGCAATATGGCGTTGATTGTCCGCCAGCACCAGCAGCACGCTGGGCAAGCCCAAACAGCAACGCTCCCACGTCGTGCTGCCTGCCGCGCCGATGGCGATATCCGCCTGTGCCATCCGCTGCGCCATGTTGGTGGCATGGATGACAACCTGACAATCAAACGCTGCCGTCTTAGCAAAGGCTTGCACGCTGGCAGTGTGTGGCGCGGTTTTGCCCATCACCACCGTCACGCGGATATCGCGCTGCTGCTTGGCATGGTAGGTTTGCAGGGCGTGCAACACCGCCAACGTCACGTTATCGCTATCCACACCGCCCAAATTAAGCAAAAGGTTTATACGCTGCTGGGCAGCTGGTTTGTGGCGTTTTTTTAAACTCCGCTCACGCCATTCGGCAAATTCAGGTCGCAGCAAAGCATAGCGCGTGCCAAGCAACAGCCGACAATACGGAGGTACTAAGTCGCGATAATCCGCCGCGTGTCGCCCAAATGTGGTGTCTAGCAAAATATCGCTGTCATGCGCGCGATCGGCCAAATCATCAATCACCAAGATTTTGACGTTTGGCAATAAGTGTCTGGCCCGTTGCTGCCACGGTTTGGCCAACGCGTAATGGTCGATGATAAGCCAATCGGGCTGATAGTCGGCTAAAATCGGCTGACAATCGGCAAAGTCATTGGCTTCACTCACGCCAAGCCACGCGCTGTGGGCATACGCCATGCCAGCGTTTTGGTCACACGCCGATGGGCTGGGTTTTGCCAACCCAAAAACCTCATACCCTGCCTGCGCCAGCATTGCCGACAAATGCCCGTCATGCGCGCGGCAAACAAACGCCACCGTACACCCTAACGCACGCAGCGCGTGGGCAAGCGTCAAACAGCGCATGACATGCCCACTACCTATCGCCAAGCTGGCATCAGCTCTAATTAAAACGCGCATCATTAGCACCATGGCGCAATCGGTACACCGCTTCGGCAAACTGCCAGTCCGCCACGTCATCGATATCAACCACGCTGTGTTTGGGCAATACCACACCCAACGCATGGTTGTGGATGGATGCTTGAACCTGCCACGTTGCCGCTTTAGCCCAATAAAATTGCCCCGCGTCGTGGTACGCCTGCGGCAAATCCTGCGTACGCGTTTGTTCGTGTTGGCTAAATACACTGGCAAGCTGGTGGTTTTGTTTAAGTTTTAACGCGCGTAAAATATTGGTAGTAAATGCCAACACAGGCATACAATACAAACTGCCTGACTGTTGCCAGCTTGCCAAACTCTCAACAAGCACTGACGCAGGCAACAGCGGCGTGCACGGGTAAAGACAACAAACGTTGGTTGTGGGAGACAACGCTAACGCATCGATGGCATGGCGTATCACCGCCACCGTGGTGGCATGGTCATCGGCCAATGCAGCAGGGCGCGCGATGATCTGCGCGCCATACGCCTGTGCGATGGCGGCAATGGTGTCATCATCGGTGGATACATAAATTTGGGCAAACAGCTGGCTTGCCTGTGCGGTGGCGATGGCATATGCCAACATCGGCTTACCGCAAAAGTCTTTGCTGTTTTTGTGTGGAATACGTTTGCTACCACCACGGGCAGGGATGATACAGACGTTCATGACGCGCTCACCGTGGACTGGCTGGCATGGGCTAAGGCATGCTTTAGCGTGGTAATCACGCGGTCTTGCTCGGCATCGGTCAAATCATAATACAACGGCAGGCTTATCGCGCCTGCGTAATACGCCTCAGCGTGGCGAAAATCCCCGACATCAAAACCCAGCGCGCGGTAGTACGGCTGGGTATGCACAGGGATATAATGCACATTGACACCAATGGCCTGCGCGCGCAGCGTATCAAACACCGCGCGGCGCACACTGGGCGCAACCTCAATGGCATATAAATGCAATGCGCTGACGTTTTGTGGGCTGCGATACGGCAGGCGCACGCCAAATGCCGCCACCAAATCCGCCAGCTTGTCATCATAACGCTGCGCTAGCGTATGCCGACGGGCAATAAATGCATCCAACTTGGTAAGCTGGCTTAGCCCCAGCGCGGCTTGCAGCTCGGTCATGCGGTAATTGTAGCCCAAATCAAGCTGTTGGTAATACCACGCGCCATCGGTCTCACCAACCATGTGGGCAGGGTCACGCGTGATACCGTGGCTACGCAAGCGCAGCATATGCGCCGCCAGATCCTCGCGGTTGGTGGTGGCCAGTCCGCCCTCAGCCGTGGTGATGATTTTGACGGGATGAAAGCTAAACACCGTGATATCACTGTATTGGCAGCTACCAACAGGCACACCGCGATACTGCGCCCCGACCGCGTGCGACGCATCCTCAATGACGGCAAAACCATACTGTTTTGCCAAACTGCCGATAGCCGCCATGTCACACGGCTCACCCGCAAAATGCACCACCACCAGCACCTTGGGCAAGCGATTGTCCAAAGCCGCTTGCGTAAGCTTTGCTGCCAATGCATCGACCGACAAATTGCGCGTGACAGGGTCAATATCGACAAAATCCACCTGCGCCCCACAGTACACACCGCAATTTGCTGAAGCAACAAACGTGTTTGGCGTGGTCCACAGCCAATCACCCACGCCCAGCCCCAATGCCAAACAGGCAATATGCAGCGCAGAAGTCGCGCTATTGACCGCCACCCCATAGCTTGCGCCAACGCGGCTTGCCAACGCGCGCTCAAACGCAGGCACGCGCGCGCCTTGGGTCAAAAAATCCGACGTAAGCACCGCCACCACCGCGTCGATATCCGCGCGCGTGATGTGCTGGCGACCATAGGGGATAAAATCAGGTTTGGCGTTTGGCATGGTTATTTTTGGTCTTTGTGTTGGTTATTTGGCTAAAAAAATCAAATTTGCCCAATACTGTGAGCGTTTGCGTCAATCCACGCGCGCAATGTTGCAACATCCATCCATTCTGGATTGGTGTCACTGGCGTACACAAAGCCCTCGGGCACGCGCTTGCCGTCTTTGATGCGCTCAGGTGAGTCACCCCAGCCGTTGATTGCAGGCAAAATTTTGTAATAATCGGCATATTCAAACGTGTGCAGCGCATCTTCACTGCCAATCATTTGCTCGTGGAGTTTTTCACCAGGACGAATGCCAACGATTTCTTGCCGCGCATCGGGGGCAATCGCGGTTGCTACCTCCGTCATCAGCATCGATGGAATTTTTTTGACATAAATCTCACCGCCAACCATATCGGCAAACGCATGCCAAACCAGCTCCACGCCTTGCTCCAAAGAGATCATAAACCGCGTCATGCGCGCGTCGGTGATGGGCAGCACACCACGGTCTTTGATGGATAAAAAATACGGAATCACCGAACCGCGCGAACCCATGACGTTGCCATAACGCACCACGCTAAAGCGCGTGCCATGCTCGCCTGAATACGCATTGCCCGCAACAAACAATTTGTCTGAGGCAAGTTTGGTTGCGCCATACAGATTAACGGGACTGCTGGCTTTGTCGGTTGAGAGCGCGACGACTTTTTTGACGCCTTTATCAATACAGGCATCAATCAAATTCATCGCGCCCATGATATTGGTTTTGACGCATTCAAATGGGTTGTATTCCGCCGTTGGCACGATTTTGGTCGCCGCCGCATGCACCACATAATCCACCCCATCAAGCGCACGATACAGGCGGTCTTTGTCACGCACATCGCCAATAAAGAACCGCACGCGTGGGTCGTTTTGGTAATGCTTTGCCATCTCCCACTGCTTCATTTCATCGCGCGAAAACACAATCAGCTTTTTGGGATTATATCGCGCCAGTGTCATCGGCACAAACGTATGCCCAAACGAGCCTGTACCACCCGTGACTAAAATCGTTGCGTTGTCAAACTGATTCATGGTTACCACCACTCTTAATTTTTTCACTATACAAAAACTAGCGCGCGCCAAAGCCTGTCAGCATGGTTTGCAACGTCTTAATCACAATCAAACTATCCAGCGCCAGCCCAATGTGCTTGATATAATAAAAATCATACTGCACCTTGAGCGCGGTTTCGTCCTCATTGCTGGCATAGCCTTGCGTGACCTGCGCCCAACCCGAAATCCCTGGTTTGACGATATGGCGATAATTATAAAACGGAATGCGCTGCTCAAATTCACGGACAAAACTTTGCTGCTCAGGGCGCGGGCCTATCAGGCTCATCTCGCCTTTGAGCACATTGATAAACTGCGGCAGCTCATCAATGCGCGTTTTACGGATAAACCGCCCCACACGGGTGACGCGCGCGTCATTTTTGCTGGCAAGCCTTGCCCCGTCACGCTCAGCATCCAAGCGCATACTGCGAAACTTATAAATGGTAAACAGCCGCCCACCTTGCCCCACGCGCTGCTGGGTAAAAATCACCTGACCTGGGCTCTCAAGACGGATGGCCAACGCGGTCAAAAGACAAATCGGCACGACAAAGGGCGCAGATACCAACACCGCAAGGCTATCGAGCACCTGCTTGATGCGCAAATACCCCTGTGACGGCAGCAGCGAACCCAAATCGTTTTCATACAAATGCCGAATCGGTAGCCTACCTGTCAAGGACTCAAACACTTGGCGGTTATTATACACCGCACGCCCGTGCAATGTCTGCTGTGTCAAAAACCGTTGCCACGGTTCATCAAGCTCAGGCGCGGACAAATCGGCGACGATGGCTTGTACCGTGCGGTCTTGAGCAGGCGTGAGGTGCGGCGCATCAAGACGCAGCCAATGAATGGTTGCCGCGTGGGTGACATGGTTTGTCAGTGCGTGTGACAAATCTTGACACCCACCCAGCGGAATATACGCCAAGTAGCGCGTGCGCAACGCCTGCTCTAGCCACACCGAGGCGACAAAAAACCCCAGCCCCAACACGCCGGCAAACGCCAAATAATACAATGAATACGGCAACCGCAGCACCAGCAGCACGCCTGCCAGCAGCAACGCCACCCCAAGCAGCGTCGGCAGCACCAGCGTCAGCGCGCGCTGTCCGGGAAATTGCGCCAACCGCCGCAGCGCAAACGTGGCAAGCAGCACCCCAAGGCTGACAATCATCAAGCTATTAAGCTGGGTATCGAGCAAATCCCAGCGCAGCAGCCGCCCACGCCACCGCCACCACGCAGGCAGCAGCGCAATGACCGCCCAGCCCACCACCAAACGCACGCCCACCCAACGCCACAGCCCCAACAGCCGAGTGGGCAGCCACGCACGCTGACCCACGCCCGTCACCTCAAACGATGGCGGCACAGACTTGGGCGAATCGGCAGGCATATCAGACATAGCGTTTTTAACCTAAATAGCAGCAAACAAATTGGGCCTCTGCACGCATCGCGCGCGCTCAACGCGGCGTTAAGCCTGTTTTGGCAGGGTTTGCCTTGCGCCATGCCACAAAATCTTGATACAGCGCACCAAACACGGCAGGATTTTGCCGCGCCAAGTTGCCCAAATCGATGTCGATATTATCGCAGTTTTTGATATCGCGCACCATCACACACGCCGCTTGCGCATAACGCAGCGCGTTGGTGGTGTCGCCTTGGTACGCCAGCATCTGGGCATACGCCAGCATATTAAACTGTGACGAATCCAGCCCCATCACGTTATAAAACAGCCGCGTCTTGTCCGCAATATTGACCGCATTGACAGGCACGCGCATGGCAAAAATACGCTCCTCATATGGCTCAAAGCCCCAAATCTGGCGATACGCTGGCACACTTTGGTCGGTGAATTTGTGATTGTCGTGGCGCACAAACTGGCTATAATCCAAATAATTGCGCGCCAAAAACGTCTGCACATAAAACCCCAGCCCACCCAGCACCACCGCTAGCGCGCACACCAACCCACGCCGCCCGATCCCCCCCACGATGCCGCCCGTGTTGGCAGGCAACCGCAGCGCGTACAGACGCTGATCAATCAGCGCGACAAACAGCGCGAACACCGCCAAATAGCGAACATACCACAGTGGATATTCCACACTGGCATACAGCAAACTTGCCCACACAAACGCCAACGCCGCCGCGCTCTCACAGCTATGGCGCGTGTGCAGCGCGCGCAGCAGCACCCACGCAATCGGCAAGCACCACACCAGCCCAATCACGCCAAGCTCCGCCAAGAGCATACTGACAAAATTGTGCGTATGGTCGGCAATCTCTGGCCATGCAAACCGCTGGGCGTAGTCGATGCTTGCGCCCATGTAGTTATTCCAGCCCACGCCCGTGAGTGGATGCTCAGCAAACATCAGCAGCCCACGCGCGTGCATTGCTGCCCGATTACCCTGCCCACCTGCCAGCCGACTGACCGCGCCCAACGCATTGGCTTGCCCAAGGCTACTAAGCCAGCTTGCCGTGACATAATACAGTAAAAACGCCGCCAGCGTACCACCCATCAATGCCGCCTTACGCCGCCACGCCAACGGCTGCACGGCAAAAAACACCACCGCCACAATGACCGCCATGCCAAGCCCTGCACGGCTTTGGGTCAATGCCAAGCCAATACTAAACGCGACAAAACCCAGCATCAAAGCCACGCGATACACCTGCCGATACCGCCACGTTGCCACGCGCCTGCCAAAACACCGCCCCTCACCAAATGCCTGCTGCAACAAATACAGCGTACCGCACAACGCCAGCACAAACGCATACGCGGTGTGGTTGGCTTGCCCAAAGTTGCCATCAAAGCGCGTCGGGTTTGCCGTGCTACGCGCGATAATCCAGCCCTGCCACGCGATTTGATACTGCAAAATCTGCATGATTTGGATGGCAAATGTCAGCACCGCCATGACAAACGCCGCGCCAAACACGCGCGTCAGCAGCCGCGCTTTATCCGTCACATTGCTGGCCACCCATGTCAGCAGCGCCACCACCAGCAAGCCCCCTATGGGAAAAATCAACGCATGTGGGTAGCGGATATCAACCAGCAGCGGCTGCACACCAAGCCAACCTGCTAACCCCAGCCAAGTGACCACCGACAAGCCGACGTGGCGCGCAGGATACACCCACAACCACGCCATCACGCCTGCCACAATCCACGCAAATGACCAGCTATTGACCAAAAAATCGCGCCCAATGGGCGAATGCCATGGTAACAGATAGCCCAAAATCGCCATGCCCATGCACCACCCAAGCCAGCGGCTGTTGTCTTGTGGCGGATGGGTGGCGGATTGTGCCAAGGGCGGTGGCGGTGGTAAGGTGTCGGTATGGAGCATGGCAATCCGCGGTGGTGGATGGCAAATAACGGGGTTGATTTTTGATGGGCAATAAAAAATGCCAAACGTGGTAGTTTAGCATTTTGACAAAGGCAAGAAAATATCACGCCGATAAGTTTTGCTGAGGTGCTCATTTATTTGACAAAAAACTTATTTTTTGCCACCACGGTTGCAATGGGTTGGGCGTTGGTATCCAGCAAAATCAACGGCAAGTCATAACTGGCATCGGTGATTACAGGCAAATAGCCTTGCGCTGAGGGATAATCATGCTGAATCTGCTGATAAAGCGCATTATCAGCTTTTTTAATTTGTGCCAATGTCAGCTGATTACGTCGTACTGTTGCCGCATCATATGGCAAATAACTTGCTGTATCATAAATTGCTTGTATAGCATCTGTCGCGTTTGCTGCCATGACCAATTTGGGTTGCCCCCAGTTTTGTTGCCACAGTTTAGGCATAAATTGCTCAATGGGCTTTTGTGGGTTGGCGTAGTCGGCTGGCGATACCGCATAGGCTTGGTCATGATATATCACCAACCACGCAGGACGCGCCTCGGCGATGTGCAGCATACCCCATAACCACGCTGCCAACTGCAAAACGATGATCACCGCCAAATCCATTTTTAAGGTTTTTTTGCCTTGTTGATAGACAATAAACGTCAGTAATGGTCCGATGATTAAATCAACAATCAGTAATAAGCCGAATACGGGCAGCACGTTGTATACCGTATAAAACGGCATACTGTACCATAGCCCGAACACCAAGCCTGCGCTCAACAGCATTAATACTGCCGAAAAACCAACATGGATGCCAGTTGCTTTAATTTTTTGCTGAAGTGGGCTATTGATGTTCAAATGCGCCTACCTTATATTAATTCAATGGTTCGACTTTATACAGCATACAGCGTTTAGCCATTAGATGCTGGCTTTACTGAAGACTAGCAGCATGTTCACAGGCTGCTGGCAGATATTGGTTAGCAATGTTACTTTGGCATGTCCAGCTACCAACCACTGTGCGTTGCCAAACAATTTTTTTACCTTTCAAAGCAGGATTGACTTGGTTGGATAACGTTGCGGTGATTGACGTGGTTAGCGTCAGCGGATTAGTGATTTGCGCTACGCCTGTGTTATTGGGCAGCACCACGCCGACTTGCGATGCACCTGCAATGAGATTGGACGCTACCGCGCGTGGGTCACACTGCTGCACACCTGTACCAATCGTATTCAACCCTTCATTGAGGCAATCCTCAACCGACAAGCGCAGCTCGCCCAGCTCACCGATGATTCTGCCTGCCTGTGCGCGCGCCACAAAAATCTGGTATTGCAGTATAGCAATGGCAGTCAATATGCCAATAATGCTAACCACGACCATCAGCTCAAGCAAGCTAAAGCCTCGTTGCCCCGTTACGTTTGATAAAGCGGTAAGCCTAGGTGTCATGTTGTGCCCTGCCATCATCGCTGCTATTTGTTTTGCCAAGCTAAGTTTTTGTCAAGCTAAGTTTTAGACCGCCCATACAGCTGTTGATATATCCGTTCAACCGTCTGCTTTGGACTGCTATAGGCATTACGTCCGTTGCTCAATAGCGCGATGACTGCACCATCTTCGGTCACGACAACCAACGACGACAAACCCAACAGCGCGCCGCTGCGTACATAGATTTTGGGTTGGCCAAGCGATGGCTGGTAGCTAAACATAGCATAGCCGTAGCAGTCTTCCCACTTGGTGGGGTCACACGGGATATCGGCAAACGTGGTAATATTGGGCGCAGGCTTGGCAAGCATGGTTTTGACTTGTTGTGCCAAGTCAATGGCATTGCCCGATAAGCCTGCCGCCGATGCCAAGCCGTGGTAGTCAAACGCGGTGTAGATGTCAGCAATGCCCGTAATGCCTGTTTCAACGTAGTTATAAAATACCTCATCGGGCATGGCAGTGTTGCCGATGAAGCGCAGCGTGGTACGGTCTAGCCCGTAGTTGGCGCGGATGACATCGGTATAGGGCTGTTGGTATTGACGCGCGATGACTTCGCCAAGTAGGCAGTAGCCAAGGTTTGAATAGCTCATTTTGCTGTTGGGGGTAAAGCCTAGGGTGATTTGGTTAAGTTCGTCTAGATGATTGGGGCAAATGTCTTTGCCGATGCCAAACATGTCTTGCCCTGCTAGGCTGTAGCGGTCAAAGCCTGCACGATGTAGCAATAGGTCAGCGATGGTGATGTCGTTGATGCGTGGGTCTTTGGGGTTGTGGATTTGCGGCAGCAGGTCAGCCAGTTTGGTGTCTAGGCGCAGTTTGCCTTGCTTGATGAGCGTCAAGATAGCATCGGCTGTCCACAGTTTGGTGACGCTGGCGTAGCGAAAGCGCGTGTTGGGGGTAACGGGGGGCGATAGCAGAGGATATTCGCCTGTGTAGCCGTTTTGGCAATGCGCGAGCGTGCCGTGGGGGTCGATGTAGGCGATTTGGTTGGATGGCGCACTGCCGTATAAGGCTTGGTTGGTGATGGTGTTGGTAAGCCATGTGGGGCTGTTGGGGGTGCAGGTAAGGCGGTGGTTGGATAATTGGGCGCGGATTGGATAGGTTTTGAGCCAAACGTGGTTGCGTGCGTCGTTGTTAACATAAAAATAAACAAAACATGCCGCCAACATGATAATTATTAAGAGTTGAAAAAAATCCTGTGCTTTTAGCTGGCGAAACATTTTTTGCCTTATATTCAATGTTAAACTAAAATTCGCGATTGACTTTTTACAGTGAATAAAAAAAAGTAAAGACCGAAGTCTTTACTTTTTATAAAAATCATTTAGTAAAATATATTTAGCATTAAGAAAGATCTGTTATAGCAGTTGTTGTGGCAGGGCAACCCGCTGGGGCAAATTTTGCATCAACATCTGTAGAGCAGCTCCACGTACCATCAGCAGTACGTGACCATTGAACTTTTTTCGCAGTATCATTTTTTAAAATAGCAGCGGCGTTATGACCAAATGTAGCCTGAATTGTAGCTGTACCATCGCCATTGATTTTAACGTTAGGTACGCCTTGGTTAGTACCAGCTGTACCAGCGGCGATAACTGCGCCATCTGCACCTAGCAAGTTAGAGCCTGTTGCACCAATATCCCCTGAGGCACAAGTCACCGCGTCTGACGCTGTACCAGATACTTTACCTGCTTGAACACAGTTATCAACGGCAGTTTTTAGACTACCAGTCTCACCCATCACACGGCTAACTTGTGAACGTGCGATGTAGTTCTGGTATTGAGGAATAGCGATAGCAGCCAAGATACCGATGATAGCGATAACGATCATCAATTCAATCAATGTAAAACCTTTTTGAGCGTTCATAATGAACTCCTTTGTAAAAAATCAGTGATACTGATACGGTTGGGCAGATGCCCGTTTAGCGTTTAAGCCTATCTATTCATACGCTGGTTGCACATAGCGCGTGGCGCGTGATGGAATAAATAGTTCTACCTCTGCCCTGACTCTTGCATTTTGCGTGCCAACTTTGGCAACGCGCGTTGCTGGGTAATCATGTGACATTTTTTGTCAGTTTAGTGACAAATTTTGACCAATCTGCTGACACAGTTACCAAATTTGTCAGTTAGCTGCCCCAAACATTGCCAATTTTTGTCACCCAGCCGTCTCAACTGCCGCATTATGTCCCACACCATGTGTCAAAAATTGTCAGTATGACAAAAATTGACACACCATGCGCCGATAGCACACAGCGCACTAATTGCGCCACTCGTCACCGCGTCCGCACGTTTTGTTTGTCGCAGACAAGACGTGGCATTTTTCGCCATTGGCGGATAGCGTAAGTGTCCCATCGCCATCCATCATGCCCCGTGCCACAGGCACTGCCGTAATTTTCCACTGTGCGGTAGCAGGTGCAATGCTGTAGGTGTAGTTGGGCTGGTCGGCAGGAAAGCTGACGTTACTTTTAGCAATATTATCATATGTACCTTCTGCCAATTTACGCGCCTCAATACGGCTTGCTTCATTTTGCATTTCCGTCATCATCTCGGTGCGCTTGGTGCGCTTGACGTGACTTTGGTAGTTTGGGTAGGCAATCGCCGCCAATACCCCGATGACGGCAACCACGATCATCAGTTCAAGCAGTGTAAAGCCCTGTATTTCACGGTAGCGTGTGGTTAATAAATTGCGCTTATCAAATTTTGATTGTATCGTCACCATGGCTCTGAACCTGCTTCATTGGTTGCGCACGTTGCGTTTTTGATCGTAAAATTTTCGTTTGTGCGGTTCTTGCAGCGCGCGCCTTGGCTACTGAAAAATAGCTTGCTAGCACGGTCTGATTTTAACTTATCGTTTGGTGTTGCCATCATCCGCCAGCCAGTCGGCGCGGCAGATACGTCATTGGCATCACTATGGGTCAGTGAGCTTGTGCCATCTGGACCTGTCAGCTCGATTTTGTATTTAAAGTTATCTTGGCTTGCACCCATCGGCACGTAGATGATTTTATGGGCGGTATCATCACTGTTGCCGTCTTTATAGTAGCCATACGCATATACGATTTCGCCCTGTTCATTTTGGTTTTTGGGATAAAATCCGCGATACGTCAGCGCGTTTGCGCGCCAACGCTCAAGCTCTAGGGCGACTTGGCTCATACGGGTTTGCACTTGCGCTTCGGCATTTTTGACGACGTAGCGGCGATAGCTTGGCAGCGCGATGCTGGCCAGTATCGCCATGATGGCAACCGTCACCATCAGCTCAATTAATGTAAAGCCTATTTGTCGATGGCGCATTAACATGGGCATCATCTCCGCTTTAATGCTTTATTTGCTAACTTGATACCACGTTTTTGGTGTTAGCATCCAGCGTGTTTCAATCAATGTATCTTTGGCAGAACCATCCCCACCTTCTTGGGTGATTGCACCGCCATCACCACCAGCCAAAGTCAGTCCTTTTTGTGCGCTATTGATGCCAGAACCATCTTTGGCAGAGTCTCGCCCAAAATTCACTCGCCCGATGGCACGATCTGGCAGACTTAGTGTACCGATCAGCAGGCGTTGGTTATTGCGTTCGCTGCTGTATGGTCCTAAGGTCAGCTCTTGGATACCTTTACCTGCACGCATAAAGCCGCCTGTACCGTTGATGGAGTTATTGGTTTGCTCTGCTGGGTCTTTTAGGCAGATACCATAGGGTAAGCAATATAGCTCACGCTCTGAACCACCGACAATCTTGGCAGAACAGTCATCCCCACTGTCATCATACGTCATATCAGGGTTGTACACGGTGGTATATAGCGTACTATTGATAACTTCAGACTTGCCCACGCCCTTGTTGTAGCGTACGTTGTTGTAGCCGTCAAACCGTGTCAGCAGGTAGTACCAACCGCGCTTGCTACCTGACTGCATCGGTGCGATCGCGCCTTTACGCTGCGCTTCGGTATAGCCGCCTGATGGTTGAGCGCCCATCGCAGTAGGCAAAGCAACTAAATTAGCATCTGTTAGGTCTTTAACTTTCAAGTTAGATGCGGTGTTAAACTCGGTGTTGGGTCTGGTGATGTCGCTATCAACGATACCATACACACGGTCTGAATTGCTTAGCTGGGTACGGATTTTGGACAGCGGTGAGCTGCGATCACCTGAAATTAAATTAACCATGGCAAATAAGTTTTTACTGTCGTTATTGCGGTAAAAACTAACCACAGGGCGCTCATAGAAGCGTAGTTGATATTGCTTTTCATTAGCAGGCGCTAATAGCCGCGTCACACGGGCATTGCTGGCGGTGGCCAAGTCTAGATATTTGACCTTGATCTTGCGGTTGTTTTCTAGCGTTTGCTCACCATCTTTGGCGATAAAATCAGCACGGAATAGCTGTCCACCTAGGTCGGCAAAATAAATATGATCCATAAAACCGTCATTGTCACGGTCAAGCACCGTCACACCACCAACGATGCTGTTTTTCATATACGCGTTGGTGACACTTGAGCTGCCCACCGTGTTGTTGGCATTACTAGCAGACCACAGTAGAGCACCTGTTTTAGCATTAATCATATAAACAGCATTGCCAATCGCGTCTGGATTGGTCGTGCGGTTACATCTTTGTCCTGCTTGGTTGGTCATGGTGGATGTCGTCGAACCAACGTAGTAGCTTTCATCCTCATAACAGGTGTCATAGCCACCGCCAAAGATTAGCACGTCCGTACCCTTATCAGATTCGCTCAGACGTACACGCGCTTTGACAGGTTTTGACCAAATTTGACCCATACGCCCAAAACCTACTGCTGATGGGGATGTTGGTGGTAGGATGCTAAAGAGCCGTCTGGGCGCGTCATATCTACTTAGGTCAAGACCATACAGACCATTGCCACCAAGACGAAAACCACCATAAGCAAACACGCCTTTATTGCTATCAGTGTCGATATTGACCTTTTTACTGGTTAGATCATATTTATAATCCGCTGTGACCAGCCATGGCGCATCTACACCTGCATTCGGTGCGCCCGCTGTAGCACCTGTCGTGTCATTATTGATACTGTTAGGTTGATTTTGTAACACCACTTTTGGGATAAAGGCAAATTTTTCTTCACCGCTATCAGTACTGACCAAATGCAACGCGCCGTCCATAGAACCAAATAGCACATAGTCATCACGCGTTGCGCCCACGCGTCCATCGTCATCAAGATTGGCAGCGTAGGATACGGCTGTTGGTGCTGAATGGATGGTTGCGCCCACTTGCTTACCACCGCTTGCTGTCTTGATGTCTAAGCTCAGATCTTTTAAATAATTGGTGGTGGTTTCGTTGGGGTTAGGTTCTCTAAAGTCATTAAACCCTAAGAAATTGACCAATCGCTTAATCATCACAGGTGTGTAGATGGTATCGGTCAGCGTATTGCTATTACTGGCGGCATTGTCATTGAGCGTAATTTGGCCACTACTATTGACCCCGAATTTAACCAAACTGTTTGCGTTTTCGATATATAGCGTTCGGATATTGTCGATCTCACTGGCGTTGGGTGCTGGTAGTTGTGAGTAATAACCGCCTGATTGGACATTGGTGTTTTTATCGCCCTCGTTTTTGGCACTCCACAAATCCTGCGTGGTCGGCACAAGCGCGCCTGAGGCATCGGTAAATAAAGCTTTATTATTTTTACCTACCAGTGTACCAGCGTTGAGCGTATATTTTTTGACGTTGCCAGGCCAAATAGGTACAGCGTCGCTCACCTTGGCTTCTACCATTGGGTAGTAGGCATAGGCAAGCTGGCTATCTGCACGGTAGGGGTCATCAGGTACGGTGATAGTACCAGACGGCGTGGCAGGCAAGGTTTGGTTTAAGTCATTAACGAATGTTTTGATGCTATCAATCACGTCTTCAGTCGATTGGGCAGAATAAAAGCCGCCCTCGCCATAGCCACCCACCCCCGGTAAGCTAGGATGCGATTTAGCCCCCCAGTTACAGGCGTTTTTGGCATCTCTATCAGTAATTTTTGAGCAGTCAAAATAGGTCGCTATTTTATCTTCTGTATATTGGTAGTTACCGCGAGCATCTTTGACAGGCATACTGGTTTTTTTGTCAAGCTCAGGTACTCTAAGCTCTTGTTTAATATTTATATAGTTATCAACGTTAAAATCTGAGCCAAAGCCAACCACTGCGGTACGGATTGATAGGTTTTTGGGGTTATTATCTGCTATACGCAAGGCTCTAGCGAATGCGCCGACTTCTGGCATACGCCCTTTTGAATTATCACTTGGTGGCAAGGTGTTGGACATATTAAAGCTATCTGATTTTGTACCTAACGCTTTACGCATTAGTTTTTCAGGATCTATCGACGAGTTAGGTTTCCCGTCGGTCAAAAAATAAATCCCCTGCCCATCACATTGAGAGTTACTGTTTAAAGGTGATATGTACTTACCTCCGCTTTTGGAGCTTGGCACTGATTTGTCAAAGCCACTTGTAGTGTCATTATCATAGCGATTACTTTCGCCCAACATATAAGCGCCAACACTTGAATACGCGTTAGCAGTTGGAGTCCCCCCGCTACCTCGGAGTGCAGCAACTGCAGTTTTGATGTTAGCACGCTGTGTGTCAGTCAGCAGCGCTGCTGGTAGCAAGATTTTGCCACTCAAGCCATCTGCGCCGTTATAAACATTATTTTTATCACTTTGAGCTGAAAATTGCCCAATACCGATGGCTACTTTTTTTGAGTCTAAAACATAGTTATCTTTGCTATCTTTTTCATCCATCAGACGGAAAATAGCATCCTTCAGACGTGTCAAACGGTCAAAATATGGCTTTTTGGTTGATATGTTTTTGTAATAATAGCCTTCAGCCTCTGACAGACCTTTGGTGTTAGGTGTGGTTGTCAATGCCACATTACACTCTCGGTAATCAGTGCTACCATCATTTCCTGTACCACAAGAATACCAGGACGTGGTGGTATCCCAGCAAGACCAAAAAATGCAGCTTCTTCGCGTAACGCTTCGATAAAAGTATCGTCTTTCTGAATCGGTTGCTACTTCACAGCCAATTCTTTTGTAGCTGGGTGTGGTACCAGAATTCTCTTCATAGCGTCTTACCGTAGCATTTTGTTGGTTCTCTGGTAAATCACACGCATCGTTGCCTACTGCATCGTACGCCATACTACCTGAGGTATCAAGCATCATCGTGATAGTAACCTTGCCACCCTCTGCCGCTTGATAGATCTCCAAATCCCCAATCTTTTTGCTCGAGGCTTGCGCTTGCGTCGCGCCTACCGCCATGGCAGCGGTCACCGCCAGCACCCCATAACGCAGTGGCGATGATAGAGTTGTTGTAGCAGTCGTCTTCGTTTTCATCGGAATTCAATCCTCCTGCATGAACCTACCAACTACCTTAACCTATTGTATTACTTAACACAGTGTTGGTTGATTGGTTGGCAGTCATCACGGGCTATAAATAGCTAAAGATATCAATAAACACGCGTTACTTTTTGATTTACTTACAATCGTTTGCCAACGCACCGCTTTTGCCATAGTCATAGCACGTCTTGGCATTGGACATGTTCTCAACGGTGACCTGCTCGTACGTCATTGCCGTCGGTACAGCTGCTTGGATCAAGCAGTTATACATCGGCGTGATACCATTTGCATTGACCGCGGTAGGCTGCTCCATACATTTTGTAGAGCCATTGACTGGTTTGGCATATGACGGCAAGATGGAGGTCGCATAAATATTAAATACCGTCTTGCGGCTAGATGATCCCGTCGCCTCCACACCTGTCGCTGTGTAGGCAAAGGCTTCGTCTTCATCGCTTGGCTTGCCACGCGGCGCAGTCACATGGACCTGTGTCATCACCGTATTGCGCTCGGTCGTAAAGCTATCAGATTTTTTGTAATCACAAATACCGTTATTTAGTCCGCTCCAGTAGCCGCCCGACGGCGTTTTGATGGTGGCTTTGCTGGTAAGATAACGCGTGGTCGTCGGGTTATAGCAATAGATGAATTCATTACCTAGGTTGTCGGGATTGACCAAAAAATGCCCAAATGCCCCTGACAAGCTAATCAAATCTTGATAACCTTGTGACGATGGCTTGCCGTTGATCATACCTTCTAGACGCTCATTGGCGCTTTCAGATGATTGCAAAAGCTGTGTACTAATTTGCTGACTGGTGGCAACGCGCATATCGGTCACACTGCGACGTACTGCAATCGCACCAGCTAGCATAACAAGCACTAAAAACAATAATACAATAATCAGTGTTGCGCCATGCTGTTTGGACAGATAAAATCTCCTAGGCGACTGAGGCAACATGAGCACCTGTCTGCTTGGTAAAGATGGGTTGCAATTAGCCATGATATCATCCTATTACTGGGGCTCTTTAGCCTATTTTAAGTCCGTCCCTAGCGTGATGACACGCGCATTGCGTAACAAAATACTTGTTTCATAGGCTGTACGCACTTGTTTGCTTCGACTGGTATCGGTTTTAAGCGACATTGACTGACCAAGTAAGGTAAACGTATCTTTATCCGTATCGGCTAAAATCGGCACTCCACCATTCATAATCAGCCCAACACGAATCGCAACAATGGGTGGGCGAATTTTATAATCAGGCTGGCTAGCATCATAAGCAATCGGGCTAAGCGACTTATATTTGTCTGTGGTGATATATAACAGCGATGGCTCGGCTTTCGTTGTCTCAGGCTGCTGTACGCCCAAAGCGATTACAAACTGATCTACTCCACGAATCAGCTCTTGCCCCGCTTGTCCAAAATTGCGCGGATCAGTGGCAGGCGTAAAAGTTTTAATGGTAGAGCCGCCATTAGATTGCACATTTACGCGACCAGCATCACAGGCAAGTACCAAGTTTTGTACTTTGTTATTGTCGGACGCAACGCCAGTTGGTAAGCGCAGAAAATAACGCTCCACCACGGTATCACCAATCTCAACATTACCACCTTCACAATCCGACATCACCGCGTTACTGATGTTTTTGTACTGAATGGTTAATTGGTCGCTGCCGATACCCTTGATATTTGATACGCCTGTCCATTTGGTTTTATTATTGCCTGCACTGCTCTCACTGCCTGTGCGTGTTAAATAGCCTGAGGATGTTTGGGCATAGGTATCTTTTTTATATATTTCTGTACTTTCACTTTTGGGATTACAGGCATCAGGTAATGACTGATATTTAGGTGGTCTATCACCAATCTGTTTGGCGCTTGCAAGCGTATAAATGCCTAGATTGCAACCTGTCAGCACCACACCGCCTTGTGCCGTTTCGTCATCGATATACGCTATATCGTTACCCAGATTCGCTAGACGAATATTTGCCTCAAGGGGGGCCAAGCCAAAAATGCTTGATTGTTGTAACTCACTGCCACTGCGCTGGATGGTACTGGTTTTATAGTTCGTGTAATACACCTGCATGGCGGCAGCAGTGATTAATAACCCAAGCACCAAAGAAATCATCAGCTCAACCAAGGTAAAACCTGATTGGGCATAACGATAACACGGCTTGACTGGCCGCGCCTGTGATAAATACTTTGGTTTTGATGAATTTTGCCATTTTGCAGCCAGCATCAGTAGGTCTCCAAAATAAAGCATTGTGAGCCAGGATAATACATGCCGTCCTTATCGGCACAATAAACAGTGCTTGCTAGCGTCGATGACGCAACATCGGTTGCTGCCAGCGTGGGTTGGGTATCGCCCCAGCTGGCGATAAAACAGCGTCGTTCTTGTGTCCCTGATGTGCCTGGACAAGTTTCTAATTTTAAGCGAATCTCATTGTCTAAGGCATATTGACGCATGACAAGCGCATCTCGGGCTGCCAGTTTTTCCACAGAACAATAATCAGATTGAGACACGCTAGCTTGGGTGATGATTTGACAGCTTGAAGTTGTGACCGTTTTGTCAGAATCAGGTAAAGTCGGTGGCGTACCCGTATTTAGCGTGGTCTTAAAAGTCTCAATACCATTTGGATTGGCGCGCATCATCTCCGAACCTGTACGAATAATTGCCATGGCGCGTGACCGCATCAGGCCTTCATCGGTGGCTTTTACGGCATTGATTTGCATCGCGCTAAAACCCAAGATCGCCACGGCCAATAACAGCAGCGCGACCAAGACCTCAATCAAGCCAATACCTTGTTGCGATTTCATCAGCAAGTTCCATCTTTTTGCGTCACAATATTACTATTGCCATCGACAAATATGGCGTAACGATCCACACCCGTACCAGAGCATACCGTGATTTTTGTGGTATTATTAAGCACTGTACCCGCCCCTGTATTACCTTCAAACGCGTGTTTTTGTGGTGTAAAACTTATCTTATCCAAACTTGCCTTGCTTGGTGCGAGCGTTAAACTGTTATTTAACGTAAAGCGTGAAAGATTATCAGCACTGCCAACAAATTTGACATCCATACGCTTATCCGTTGCCGTATTCGTTAGTTCAACAAATGTTGGTTTTTGGTAGATTTGCGCCTGTGTGCGCGCGTCTTTGAAGGCTGACTCAATTGTGTTAGCCCCGTCAATCACACGCATTTGTCTGATTTGCCGCGACATATTGGGCGCTGCGATTAAGGATACAATCGCAATAATCGCCACCACGACCATCAGCTCAATCAGTGTAAAACCCCGTGCCGAAGCGATTGGCACCATTGCGTTATTCCCTACTCTCTCATCTCTTATCACCAAGGCAGTGCCCGATGATTTCATCATGTTGTTTAAAATAATGTTGCAAAAACCGTGCCTTATCTTTTGGTCAAACATTTTTAACCAAAGCTATATGATTGCACATAATGTTTAAGCGTCTAAGCTTGGCAGCGCACCCAACTGTCAAAAAAAAACCTCAGACTAACGCACAAGTTGTTAGCCCAAGGCTTGTTTGTATGGCAGGCTTAATATTTAAATTAAGCTCTCAGTATTTGACTTTCATTTTGTTTAATCACTGCTTAGAAACTTAAATCCATTCAAATATATTACCAAGATTTGAATAAATTTTACAAATTACGATCGCCTAGCGCCCACGATAAGTGATGCGTCCTTTCGACAAATCATATGGGGTCATCTCTACCTTGACCTTATCGCCCGTCAAAATACGAATGTAGTTTTTACGCATTTTACCAGAGATATGCGCGATGATCTCATGCCCATTTTCTAGGCGCACTTTAAATAATGTGTTTGGCAAAGTATCCACCACCTCGCCTTCAAATTCAATGACATCGTCTTTTTTTGACATAATACCTAATCTGCTAAAGATTTGCTAAAATTTTAAACACCGTATTTTACAATAATTCTAATCAATTAGCAAGTGTTTGCGCTGGTTCACTCGGGCAGATTGAGCCATACAGGTGATAGGCGCACTTTGGGTAATAGGGTCTGAAATTGCGGCGGATATAAGGCATTGATAAAATACAAGCCATCAGCAGGGGCGGTGGGCGCAGCTTGAGTACGGTCTTTGATGGTCAATAAATCGGCTAGCCACGTGGCAGGCTGCTCACCGCGCCCTATGGCGTACAGACTCCCCATGATATTGCGCACCATATGATGCAAAAAACCATCGGCTTGGATATCTAGCACCCACAAATCGCCGTATGGATACAGGTTGGCAAACGCCACCTCACGCACGGGCTGTTTGGACTGACAAGCCGCTGCGCGAAAGCTGGTAAAATCATGCCGCCCGACCAAGCTTTGACACGCTGTTTGCATCGCTGACCAATCTAGGGGTTGGTACTGATGGGTCACTTGGCCGTGCAACAGCGCAGGGCGATATGGCTGATTGAGCGTGATATAACGATAACGCCGCGCTATCGCTGCAAACCGTGCATGAAACGCATCGGGCATTGGCACAAGCCAGCGCAAGGCAATGTCATTGGGCAACAACGTATTTGCACCGCGCAGCCAGTTGTAAACATCGCGCCGCGCTGTGGTGACAAAATGCGCCACCATGTTCGAGGCATGGACACCTGCATCGGTGCGCCCTGCTGCCACCACCTCAATGGGTTCATTGGCGATTTGCGACAGCGCGCGCTCAACCTCTGCTTGGATACTACCGACTTCCTGCTGCCGCTGCCAACCACGATAGCCTTGCCCATTAAATTCAATCCCGATGGCATATGTTTGGGTGTCGTTGCGTCCTACCGCGTCGTTCAAACTGCATTATCCTTGTAAAACCTAAGATGCACCAGCCGCCTAAGCCACAGTATGCGTGGCGTTCAGACAATGCCGCCAACGTTGGCGACGGCGGCTTGGGGCATCGTATTGCGCTAGCAGCCACAATAGTCGTGCATAAATGGCCGCCACCGTCAGCCGTCCACTTGGCAACACGCCACACTCTGCCAACCATGCGCCTGCGGCATAGGTGCTGTCTGTGCCACCATAGGGGCATTGTGTGGAAGCCACCACCAAACAGCCTTGCGCTTTTAGTTGCTTGAGCGCGTCGGCAATCTCAGGTGCTTGTAAAAAATTGCCCGTACCAAATCCCAGCAACATCACACCATCGGGGGCTTGTTGCACCAAGGCGGCAAAATACGCCTGCCAAGCTTGCGCGGTCATCGGCACCGCATACACCGTGACAATAGTTGCCGCTGCCATACGCTGACAAACTGTTTTTAATTCTGCGGTTTTGTCCGCCAGCCACAGCGCACGCTGACGTGGGCTTATTTTTTTGCTAAAACTATTGGCAGGATAGCCTGCGCGATGATGACCAACAAACGCCATCAAATCATGACTGTGGATTTTTTGTACCGTTTGGGCAGGCCAATGTTCGCCTGCAAAACACACGCGCACCCCTGCCTCACCATGGCAAGCCAATTGGCACGCATCAAACAAGTTTTGATGCGCATCGCTGTCAGGATTGACCACATAATCCGTCAAAACTTGTGGCGCAAGCAGCGGCTGCATCGCACCCGTGACCACAACACAAGTGTCACTTTGGGCAAACGCCTCCGCAAGCCATGCCGCCAAATATGCCAACGTATCCGTACCCGTGAGCAGCACAAACCGCCGCATGCCATTATTTAGCGCATTGACCAACACGCGATAAATATCAGCAAAATCGATTGGCGTCAGCTGGCTACTGTCTTTTACCACCAGATTGGGCAAAATCTGCCACGGCACAGGGGCATCAGCGTGATTGGCATAACTGGCAAAATGCGTTGCCAAGATACGTTGTAAAATCGGCAAAAATACATCAGGTGCAAGACTTGCCAACGGTTGCCCGTAGCTACCAAATGTACCCCCTAAATACACAACGCCAATCGGCTCACGAACGATTTGCTTGACCATTACGGCAACTCATACGGATTGGCAACCCCCAAATCCGCCAACACGGCGATTTCGATACGTTCCATTTCATCTTGCTCAGCTTGTCCCAATTCATGGTCAAAGCCCAACAAATGCAACATACCGTGAATTATCAAATGGGTGATATGCGCGGCCAAAGACTTGCCCTGCTCAGCGGCTTGCTCATCCACCACCGCATGACAAATCACCAACTCACCAAGCGGCACTAAAGGGAGCTTATCGGCCACCTCGGCAGGCAAATCTGCTGGATAAGATAAAATGTTGGTCGCATAATCCTTGCCGCGATAATCCAAATTTAACGCGCGTGCCTCCGTGGGCGTGGTGATGTACAACGACAATTCATACGACGTATCAAATACCATCAAATCATCATGCACCCACGCGCTTGGCTGCGCACGCAAATACGTTAGCAACCGCGCCAACCAATCGCCAATTTTCGCCTCCTCATAACAACATTTGATGGCAGCAAAATCGGCGTGTTGGGCAAGCGTGTCGCTAAAGCTCACGATGACATCATAAGCGGCTTGCGTCATTTAGCGTCTGCCTGTGTAGTCTCAGCGCTGGTCTCAGCAGAATTTGCCAAAGCTTGGGCTTGCTCGGCAAGTCGGGCTTGTTTTTTAGCCGCTTTTATTGCCTCTTGTTCTTCATCAAACGCGTCATATGCCTCGACAATTTTTTGTACCAAATGGTGGCGCACCACATCTTTGCTATCAAACTTGGTGATATGAATTTCTTGAATCGGTGACAAGATGGCTAAAGCTTGACTTAAACCCGACTTAGTGCCGCGTGGTAAATCCACCTGCGACATATCACCCGTAATGACAGCGCGCGAGCCAAAACCTAAACGCGTCAAAAACATTTTCATCTGTTCAGGTGTGGTGTTTTGCGCCTCATCCAAAATCACAAACGAATTGTTGAGTGTACGCCCACGCATATAAGCAAGCGGAGCAACCTCAATAATTTGACGCTCAAGCAGTTTACCGACTTTTTCAAAGCCCAGCATCTCATACAGTGCGTCATAGAGCGGACGCAAATATGGGTCAATTTTTTGGGTCAAATCACCAGGCAAAAAACCCAACTTCTCCCCTGCCTCTACCGCAGGGCGTACCAATAAAATACGCTCGATTTCATTGCGCTCAAGCATATCAACCGCACAGGCAACCGCCAAATATGTTTTACCTGTCCCAGCAGGACCCACACCAAATGAAATATCTGAGGTCAAAATCCGTTTGACATAACGTTGCTGATTCGCACCTCGTGGCGTGATTTTGCCCTTACGTGTGTGCAGGCTAATCGGCGCATAGGTTTTGTGAGATACATGAGCATCACGGTCTGTGGATTCATCGGTATCGCTTAGTTGCGCTTCACGGCTAAAACTGGTCTGAATCAGCATGTGCAAATCTTCGGGTGTGATATCCGTGTTGGTCTGCACGTCATCAGCCAGTTGTAATAGAATCTTTTCGGCACGCTCGACGGGTTCAAAATCACCCGACACCACAAACTCGGATTTGCGCTGATGGATTTGTACATCCAGCCGCTGTTCTAAATATTTGATATGGTTATTATATTCACCCAAAAGGGATTTTAGTTGGTGAGTTGTGAGGCTAGATAAATCAACACTGCGCTGAATGGTCTCGCTCAAGTGGTCATCCTTATTGCTGTACTATTAAATATTGTGGCTTATTAATCGACTTTATCGATTGATCGCTAACTTATTATGGAAGTTTTATCCAAAAAAGCAAGTCTAAATTTTACGGTAGGCCATAAAAAAACCCCCACTTAGCTAAGTGGGGGTTTAGGATAAAACGCTGACGATGACCTACTCTCACATGATCGAATCACACTACCATCGGCGCATTGTCGTTTCACTTCTGAGTTCGGTAAGGGATCAGGTGGTTCCAACAAGCTATGGTCGTCAGCAAAGCGTTGAGCCTTGCGGCATATAGAGAAATGAGCAACTGAATCAATAAACTTTGATGAACGTCTACAACCCATTAGGTGTTGTATAGTCAAGTCAAACGAGCAATTAGTATTGGTTAGCTCCATGCATCGCTGCACTTCCACACCCAACCTATCAACGTCCTGGTCTAGAACGGCTCTTTGGGGAAATCTTATCTTGAGGTGGGCTTCCCGCTTAGATGCTTTCAGCGGTTATCCCATCCGAACATAGCTACTCGGCTGTGCCACTGGCGTGACAACCGAACCACCAGAGGTTCGTCCACTCTGGTCCTCTCGTACTAGGAGCAGATCCTCTCAAATTTCCAACGCCCACGGTAGATAGGGACCGAACTGTCTCACGACGTTCTAAACCCAGCTCGCGTACCTCTTTAAATGGCGAACAGCCATACCCTTGGGACCTGCTTCAGCCCCAGGATGAGATGAGCCGACATCGAGGTGCCAAACACCGCCGTCGATATGAACTCTTGGGCGGTATCAGCCTGTTATCCCCAGAGTACCTTTTATCCGTTGAGCGATGGCCCTTCCATACAGAACCACCGGATCACTAAGACCTACTTTCGTACCTGCTCGACTTGTGGGTCTCGCAGTTAAGCGCGCTTCTGCCTTTATACTCTTTGAACGATTTCCGACCGTTCTGAGCGCACCTTCGTACTCCTCCGTTACTCTTTAGGAGGAGACCGCCCCAGTCAAACTACCCACCATACATTGTCCTTGGATCTGTTAATCCGAAGTTAGAACCCCAACATTACCAGGGTGGTATTTCAAGGTCGGCTCCACACACACTGGCGTGCATGTTTCATAGCCTCCCACCTATCCTACACAGGTAAGGTCAAAGTTCAATGTAAAGCTGTAGTAAAGGTTCACGGGGTCTTTCCGTCTAGCCGCGGGTACACAGCATCTTCACTGCGATTTCGATTTCACTGAGTCTCTGCTGGAGACAGCGTCGCCATCATTATGCCATTCGTGCAGGTCGGAACTTACCCGACAAGGAATTTCGCTACCTTAGGACCGTTATAGTTACGGCCGCCGTTTACTGGGGCTTCGATCAAGGGCTTCGCTTACGCTAACCCCATCAATTAACCTTCCAGCACCGGGCAGGCATCACACCCTATACGTCCACTTTCGTGTTTGCAGAGTGCTGTGTTTTTAATAAACAGTTGCAGCGACCTGGTATCTGCGACTGCCAATAGCTTTGTGAAGCGTGTCCACTCACCATCGGCAGCGTACCTTCTCCCGAAGTTACGGTACCATTTTGCCTAGTTCCTTCAGCAGAGTTCTCTCAAGCGCCTTGGTATTCTCTACCTGACCACCTGTGTCGGTTTCGGGTACGATTCGTTTAAAACTATCGCTTAGAAGCTTTTCTTGGAAGCATGGTATTTGCCACTTCGCCTTACGGCTTGCTATCAGGTCTTGGTATTAGTTCAGCGGATTTGCCTACTAAACCTACCTACACCCTTCCACCTAGATAACCATCACTAGGCTGGCATAACCTTCTTCGTCCCTCCATCGCATCTTAAACAAGTATTGGAATATTAACCAATTTCCCATCGATTACGCCTTTCGGCCTCACCTTAGGGGTCGACTCACCCAGCCCCGATTAACGTTGGACTGGAACCCTTGGTCTTCCGGCGAACGGGCTTTTCACCCGTTTTGTCGTTACTCACGTCAGCATTCGCTCTTGTGATATCTCCAGCATGCTTTACAACACACCTTCTCAGACTTACACAATGCTCCCCTACCACTTAATTGAAACAATTAAATCCGCAGCTTCGGCTCCTAGTTTGAGCCCCGTTACATCTTCCGCGCAGGCCGACTCGACTAGTGAGCTATTACGCTTTCTTTAAAGGGTGGCTGCTTCTAAGCCAACCTCCTAGCTGTCTATGCCTTCCCACATCGTTTCCCACTTAACTAGAAATTTGGGGCCTTAGCTGGCGGTCTGGGTTGTTTCCCTCTTGACGACGGACGTTAGCACCCGCCGTCTGTCTCCCGGATATCACTCATGGGTATTCGTCAGTTTGCATCGGTTTGGTAAGTCGGGATGACCCCCTAGCCGAAACAGTGCTCTACCCCCCATGGTGTCCGTCCGAGGCGCTACCTAAATAGCTTTCGGGGAGAACCAGCTATCACCGAGTTTGATTAGCCTTTCACCCCTATCCACAAGTCATCCCCTACCTTTTCAACGGGAGTGGGTTCGGTCCTCCGGTGACTGTTACGTCACTTTCAACCTGCTCATGGATAGATCACTCGGTTTCGGGTCTATACCCTGCAACTATACGCCCTATTAAGACTCGGTTTCCCTGCGGCTCCCCTATTCGGTTAACCTCGCTACAGAATATAAGTCGCTGACCCATTATACAAAAGGTACGCGGTCACC
>NZ_JCADBW010000019.1:0-45471 GCF_059264685.1 Faucicola sp. SE7633
CAGCAGGCAATGTGGATGACAGAAAACCTGTGAAACAACTGTGCGATATGACCGTATTTGGTAAACTGTTTGGTGATAAAGGCTATATTGATAAATCCCTAACTGCTTGGCTGGATGAGCATTTGGACGTTGAGTTGATTACCAATGTCAAAAAGAACATGAAAGCTAAGGACATTGCTTGGCTAGATAAGCGATTACTCAAACGCCGTTTCTTGATTGAGACGGTGTTTGATGAGTTAAAGAACATTTGCCATATTGAGCATTCAAGACATCGTAGCCCTGCTGGGTTTATGAGTAATTTATTGGCAGGACTGATTGCTTATTGCCACCAAGCCAAGAAGCCTACGCTAAAGAATGTGCTGATTGGGCATTCTTTACCGCAGGTTGCTTAGTTTGTGATAGCTTTCAATGAGTTAGGCTGTGGCTTATGTCGAACTGGGGTTAATTAGCTTTTGCCCGTGAGCTAAACTAAGCTGTAGGGTTGATTTTAATCCTTTTTTGCCTGTTTGTCTGGTGGCTAGGTGTTTGATGGCACTGTGTTTAAAGGGTAGCCAACCCAGTGATTTGCGCTTAACTTTGGGGTTGTTGGTGCGCCAGTTTAGTTTGGCTTTTTTAAATTGGCGACGCGATTTGGCGTGGGTTTCGTTGATGGCTTGGATGGTTTGGCTGTGTAGATTTAGGTGTTCGCTGCTGCCTTTGGTGTATTTGTTTAAATCATAAGCGGATAGGAACTTGCCTGTGCGTTTAAGGTATTGCAGGCTCAAGTCATTGACGTAGTTCCACACAAAATTAATCGAACCGCTTAGGCGGTTTAGTTGGTCTATGTGTTTATCTCGTATGCGTAGCTTGAGTGTTTTCATGGGGTTATTTTAACAAGATTTGTAATAAAGCACACGTAGTAAAACACACACGCTAAAAAAAATTCGTGTGTAATTTTAGTTCCCGTGTTGCCTTATATCCACCGCCTAAAGGCGCAGGTTTACGGCAACGGAGGATAAAGGAATTTTACAACAATCTGCCTACCAAAAATTGCTGGCTAATCGCTGCCATTTAGCGCGTCCCACAATATCCGCTTGGCTGCGGTATTTTGTAACATCTGCGCCAACTGTGGCAAACGCGCTATCGGCTCACCCTCAAAACACGGCGGCAATGCGGTCAGCGCGCCCAAGCGCGGCATACGCATCAGCAATGACTGGCAAAACCCATGAAAACTTGCCAACGCATTATGCCGCGATAGCATTCGCGTCACATAAGATGGCGGAAAACTGCCAAAATTTTCTAGCAACGGAAAGGTATACAACTGTGACTGGCTGCGTAAACCCGTGGCGATGTTATACCACAGCTCGGCTTGGCGACTGTCTTGGCGTAAAATGGCATCATCGGCAATGATACACCAATCTTTGTAAGCAATGATTTGTAAATTAAACCGCTGAACCGCTTGGGCAGATTGGTTTGATTGCGCGGTATTTAGCGCGGTGGCTGGCTGTTCGGTTAAAGCGGAGGCCGCCAAAACAGGCTTGGCCGTGGGCACAGGCGTTGAACGCGGTGGCACGCTTGGCAAAAAACTTGGCGCGCTTTTGGGTGCTGTCGTGGGAGCGACAGGCGCGTCGGGCGTTGCCAACAACACAGGTGAGGCATCGGTGTGTGGCGTATCAGTGACACAGGACTTAGCGACGACGGGATTAGCGGCAACAGGCTTGGCGGCAAGCCCAGCGACTGGCTCGGCAAAATGCCCTGCCAGCTCAACCGCCACAACCTCGCTATCTTGCAACGCCCAACCGCCGATACCACCACCAATACCCATCTGCGCCAACAAGGTTTGTTGCCACACGCGATAGATTTGGTTTGTGTCATCAAGCGGTTCTGCCACCAAAGCTTTTAATACTCCCACCGTTGTGCCCAGCTTCGTTTATTCAGCAGCAATACGACCTGCAATCGGTGCAAGTGGTGGGGTGACATCGGCATTTTGACCGCGTTGGCGCAAGTAATGGTCAAGCAAAACAATCGCCAGCATCGCCTCGGCAATCGGCGTGGCACGCACACCAACGCACGGGTCATGGCGGCCTTTGGTCAGCATCTCAACGGCCTGCCCCTGCACATCAATGCTGCGCCCTGCGTTGGTGATACTGGCCGTTGGCTTAAGCGCGATCTGCACGCGGATGGTCTGCCCCGATGAAATACCGCCCAAAATCCCGCCTGCATGATTGGCACTAAAACCCTGTGGGGTCAGCTCATCGCGCGATAAATGCCCAAACTGCTCAGCAACGGCCATACCATCGCCGATTTCCACACCTTTGACCGCGTTAATACTCATCATGGCATGGGCAATATCCGCATCAAGGCGGTCAAACACAGGCTCGCCTAGACCGACAGGCACACCTGTGGCAAGCACGGTGATTTTTGCGCCCACGCTAGTGCCTTGACGGCGGCATTCATCAATCAAGGCCTCAAAGGCCGCCACCGCGTTTGGATCGGCACAAAAAAACGCGTTGCTATTGACAAATTGCCAATCAATTTGGCTTTCATCCATCGGTGCTGCAATCACGTTGCCGATTTGGCTGACATAACCGCGCACCTCAATGCCTAAGCGTTCGCGCAGGTATTTTTTGGCAATCGCGCCTGCTGCCACACGCATGGCAGTTTCGCGCGCGGATGAACGCCCACCACCGCGGTAGTCGCGCATGCCGTACTTCATCGTGTAGGTGTAGTCGGCATGATTTGGGCGAAAGGTGTCTTTTATCGCGCTGTAGTCTTTGGATTTTTGGTCGGTGTTATGGATAATTAACCCGATGGGTGTGCCGGTGGTTTTGCCCTCAAACACGCCTGAGACGATTTCAACCAAATCGGCTTCTTTGCGTTGGGTGGTGTAGCGCGACGTCCCTGGCTTGCGGCGATCAAGCTCAGGCTGCAAATCGGCTTCGGTAAGTGTCATGTTGGGTGGTACGCCATCAACAATCGCCAGCAACGCTGCGCCGTGCGATTCACCGCAAGTGGTCACACGAAATACCTGCCCAATGCTGTTGCCTGCCATTAAACTTTCCTTTTATCATTCGTTGCCGTAAAACCACCGACTTCAGGCGGTGGATATAAGGCAATTGTTAAATGCGATAAGTTTTGCTAGACTCATCTCACTATATTCAATGTCTTACATTCCACAGTTAAGTTAAGATAAATTGCGAGTACGCAGTAACTTAACTGGTAAGACGTTTCTAAACACACACTTAAGCTAATTCGTGTCTATGACAATCCTAACGGTAGGATTAGCTTAAAATAAGAACCTAAGATGTACGGTGTGTCGTACGGGCGGTTGCCATTGTCTTAGGTTTGCGGCAGGTCTAACCGTCTTGCAGAAGGAATCCCCGAACGATAGGGAGGGGAGGAAGTCAAGTTAAAGACTACCCGATATCAGTAACCGCTTTGGCGGATAAAGTGTTTTATTGCATGGCGGTCAATCAAATCTCATATCCGCACCCAATCATGCATGGATGTAGCGCGCAAAGTATTGCCGATTTTCTATCAGCTCCTCACGGTCAATGGCAAACACCCCATGCCCACCGTGGGCAAAGGTGAGCCAATCAAATTGAATATCAGGATACGCTTGGCGCAATGCCCATTCACTGTCACCCACCTCACAGACCAACAAGCCATCGCGGCTTAGATAATCAGGCGCGTGGTACAAAATCTGGTGCACCAAATCCAAACCATCTTGCCCAGCTGCCAGCGCGTGGTCAGGCTCATGCAAAAACTCGGGCGGCAAATCTGCCATCGTTGCCGCATCGACATACGGCGGATTACTCACAATCAAATCATACTGCTGCTCGGCAGGGATTTTGGCAAATAAATCCGACTCAATCAGCTGCACTTGGTGCGCGATGTCATGGTGCTCGACGTTCACCGCCGCGACAGCTAGCGCGTCTTTGTCTATATCGCTTGCATCAATCGTCGCATCGGGAAAACGGCTTGCCAGCGCAATCGCAATACAGCCAGACCCCGTGCACAAATCCAACACGCGCTCAGGCTGCGCCAAGTGCTTATCATACAGTCCATGCTCAAAAAATTCTGTACCGCCCTCGTGCGCCAAATCTGACGGCACGCGCTCACCTGCCAAACGCTCAACCAACTCATTGCTTTCAAAATACGGATAAAACTCTTGTCGAATCAGCTCCGCAATGGGCGAACGCGGAATCAACACCCGCTCATCAACATAAAATGGCAAATCACAAAAATACGCCAAATTAATCAAATAGCTCAAGGGCTTACGTTCAACGATGCGCCGCTGCAACAACGTTAAAATCTCAGCTTTTTCGCCATCTGTCAAACGGCAACCCAAAATCTGCTCATCGGCTGACCAATCCAACGACAACGTCTGCAACACAATCGCGGCCGCTTCAGCGAACACATCGTGAGTGCCTTGTGCCACCACCACATCATGCGCGCGCAACTGGGTCACACAAAAACGGATAAAATCACGAATTGTGCACAGCTGCGCGTGCGCCTCGGCAAACACCTGCTGCATCGCTGCCATTTGCTCATCTTCAACATAATCAACGCTCATATCAGCAGGCAAATTGACATCCGTGGTCGGTTGGCTGGTCATCGGGCAGGCATCCTGTGGTTAGAAAAAATGACGCAACACGCTGTGGCTAAAAAAATTTAGCCCACAGACGTTTATAAAAATCAGTTTGAATGAAAAAATTACACCAGGCAGTTTTGACTCTCCCCCCTCCCCCAAAGGGCAGGGGTTGCCACCACCATCAGGCACGAACTGCCTAAGGGTGCGTTGGCTATGCCGTACAAGTCAAGTGACCGCGTACTTGCCATTTGGTCTTAGCCTGTCGGTTTTGGCAAGACAGTGCGCACAGTAAAATGAGTATAGCAAAACTTGGCGCATTTAATCAATTGCCGCAAGCCTGCAACGTTAAGCGCAGATTTACGGCAACAGCAGATAAACGACAAAAATGACGGATTTAATAGCAGGCTTAGACTTGCGTGGCAGGTGCGGTTTCTTGCGTGTCTAAACGCTGCCACTTGGCATCCACCCGTTTGGTGATGATATAGCTAATCGGTAATGACGCAGCCAGACCCACGCCTGCCATCCCAACCACATGGGCAACGGCATCAAACCCAAGTACCAACGCCGCTGTCAATAATACCCCCATCACAACCGTGGCAGCAATCCCAAACACAAACCCAAAAAGCGGCCAGTTCATAACCCACCTCCTATCGTTACCATTGGTCATAGCCCTAGCATGGCTATGGCAGACATTGCTATCAAATTTTTGCAATATACGATTTAAAATTTCCTTAAACCCACACTGGTATCGTTGGTTTATAGTTACTTTATACGCCTAATCCTTACGGTTAGCAAGGATTATTTTGCCCGTTTGCGTGCACAAATTGCTTGCGACGCTGCGCGGTTTTTATGCTAAAATTGCTGATTGTGCCACGCTTTTGCCCAGTGGTTGCGCTGGGGGTTTTAAGCTTGTATAACCGATTTTATCAGCCAAATTTTTGCGTTTATTTGTCATATGTTGTAAACAATAGCCCGTGTTTTGGGTCAAATCTGCCAGATTTGCCGCTGCACAGGCAACAAGGAGCGCCCATGAGTCAGCCGTTTAGTTCCGCCCAAATTCGTCAAGCCTATATCGATTTTTTTGTTGCGCATGGGCATACGCATGTTGCGTCATCAAGCCTTGTGCCGCACAATGACCCAACACTGCTATTTACCAATGCTGGCATGAACCAGTTTAAAGATGTGTTTTTGGGGCTTGAAAAACGCGACTACACGCGCGCGGTCACAGCGCAAAAATGCGTCCGCGCAGGCGGCAAACACAATGATTTGGACAACGTGGGCTACACGGCGCGCCACCATACGTTTTTTGAGATGTTGGGCAATTTTTCGTTTGGTGACTACTTTAAGGCGCAGGCGATTCCGTTTGCGTGGGAGTTTTTGACCTCACCCAACTGGCTGAATTTGCCCAAGGATAAGCTGTACGTCACGATTTATCACACCGATGATGAGGCGTTTGATATTTGGCACAATGTGGTTGGGCTTGAGCCTGCGCGTATTATTCGCATTGGTGACAACAAAGGCGCGCCGTTTGCCTCCGATAATTTTTGGATGATGGGCGATACAGGACCTTGTGGCCCTTGTACCGAGGTTTTTTATGACCACGGTGAGCATATTTGGGGCGGTCTGCCGGGTACGCCTGAAGAAGACGGTGACCGCTTTATTGAGATTTGGAACGTCGTCTTTATGCAGTACAATCGCCAAAAAGACGGCACGATGCAGCCATTGCCGCGCCCAAGCGTGGATACGGGCATGGGGCTTGAGCGTATCAGCGCGATTTTGCAAGGCGTGCATAGCAATTACGAGATTGATATATTTGTTCATCTGATGAATGCAGCGGCGCAAATCTTGGGCATTGCCAATGAGGAACAAGCCTCGCTTAAAGTCATTGCCGACCATATCCGCGCGGTGGCATTTTTGATTGCCGATGGCGTGATGCCAAGCAATGAGGGGCGCGGCTATGTGCTGCGGCGCATCATTCGCCGAGCCGTGCGCCATGGCAACAAACTGGGCGCAGAGGACGCGTTTTTCTATCAAATGTTGCCTGCGCTGATTGAGGTGATGGGCGACGCTTATCCTGAGCTGCGCGAACGCTGTGAGCATATCAGCCAAACGATTTTAAAAGAAGAACAGCAATTTGCCAAGACGTTGTCACAGGGCTTGCGGCTGCTTGAACAAGCGTTAGACGGGCTGGCGGAGGGGGCAACGCTGGCAGGTGAGACGGTGTTTAAACTATACGATACCTACGGCTTTCCTGCGGATTTGACGGCTGATATCGTGCGTGAAAAAGGCATTGGCATCGATGAGGCAGGCTTTGATGCGCACATGGAGCAGCAACGCAATCGCGCGCGCGATGCAGGCAAGTTTGCCATGGACTATAGCCAGCTGATTCAAGTGGACAGCGCGACTGAGTTTTTGGGCTATGATACCGACAGCGGTGAGAGCGTTATCAGTCAGTTGTACCACGACGGCAAAGCCACTGAACGCTTAAACGAAGGCGATGAAGGCGTGATTGTGCTGACCCAAACCCCATTTTATGCCGAAGGCGGTGGGCAAGCAGGTGAGCTTGGCGAAATCACCACCGCATCGGGCGTGTTTGCCGTGCAGGATACCAAAAAATCGGGGCAAGCCATCATCCATCACGGTGTGGTCAAGATGGGTCATATCGATGTCAATCAGTCAAGCCAAGCGGCGGTTGCCACCCAACTACGCGCCGCCAGTGCCAAAAATCACTCAGCCACCCACCTGCTTCATGCGGCGTTGCGCCAGTATCTGGGCGATGACGTGACCCAAAAAGGCTCGTTGGTTAATAGCGAATTGTTGCGTTTTGATTTTTCGTATGATAAGCCGCTGAGCACGCAGGATTTGATAGCGATTGAAAACTTAGTCAATCAGCAAATCCTTGCCAACCAACCAGCCAAGGTTGAGCTTTTGCCGATGGATGCAGCCAAAGCCAAAGGCGCAATGGCATTATTTGGTGAAAAATACGGCGATAGCGTGCGCGTGCTGAGCATGGGCACAACCGATGCCGACGGGCGACCTTTTTCTATCGAGCTGTGTGGCGGCTTGCACGTGCAGCGCACAGGCGATATCGGCTTATTCAAAATCGTCAGTGAGCAAGGCATCGCGGCAGGCGTGCGCCGTATCGAGGCGGTCACGGGTATGGGCGCGGTCAAATACGTCCAACAAGGCGAGCAGCAACTGACCGAACTTGCCAGCCAGCTGAAAGCCAAACGCCCCGAAATCGCCGAGCGCGTGAGTCTGCTTGCTGACAAAGCGCGCGATTTAGAAAAGCAGCTAGAACGCTTGCAACAAAAACTTGCCAGCGCACAAGCCAAAACCTTGCTGGATGATGTGCAAACGCTCAATGGTCATGCCGTGTTGGTGGCACAAGTGGCGGATATGGACGGCAAGGCATTGCGGACGTTGTCCGATGATGTCAAATCACGCCTACCAAATGCCGTTATCGTGCTATCAAGCGTGCACGATGATAAAGTCGCGGTGACTGCCAGTGTCGATAAAACCTTGACCAGCCACGTCAAGGCAGGCGATATCATCAAGCATGTCACCGCACAGCTTGGCGGCAAAGGCGGTGGTAAGCCTGATTTTGCGCAAGGGGGCGCAAGCGATGTGGCAGGCTTGCCTGCGGTGCTTGCGGCATTGCCTGCGTGGTTGGGTGAGCAATTGGACTAAGCCTAAGCCAACATTTTGAATGGGTTAAGAAAGCCAGTTGAAAGACTGGCTTTTTTTTGTGGTCGATTATTATTTTTCAATAAAATACCGATAAAAATTAGCAAAAATAAGTTGGCAAATCTGTCAAAAACAGGCATGATACGCGTAGCTTTTTTAAGTTTTTTAACTACTAAAACTTGCCAATGGATGGCAAGTAAACTAAATAGATTGCTTAGGCTATTTTTCAACATGCAAAAGGATTTGCTCATGACCGCAGATTATGCGCCCTACTCACGTACCGTTCAACCACTTTTTTTCTACAAGTTACTGGCATTAAGTCTTGCCGCAAGTTTGGTTTTGACCGCCTGTGGCGACGATGATGATAACATCAATAGCCCCACCGTAAGCCCCAAAATTGGCGTACAAACGCTGAGCACGGGCGAATTACTGACCACGCCAACTATGGTCAAAAATTTGTCTGCCAGTCAGCTAATGACGGCATTAGAAACCATTGACCCTGCCGCAGCGACAGTCGCAGGTACACCAAAATGTGGCGTGCGCGTGGCATCCATGCACTACACAACTGTTGATGCTAAAGGCGGCAAAACCGATGCCACAGGTGCGGTGTTTGTGCCAACAGGTAGTGACGCGCAATGCACGGGCGCGCGCCCTATCATATTGCACGCGCATGGTACAGCCACCCAACACAGCTACAACTTTGCCGAAGTGGGCAGCGCTGACAACGAAGCAGGTAAACGCGCGACGCTGATTGCCGCAAGCTTTACAGGGCAAGGCTATATCGTCATCGCACCGAATTACGCAGGCTATGACCAATCCAGCCTTGGCTACCATCCGTACTTAAATGCTACCCAACAAGCCCATGAAATGGCGGATGCACTCAAAGCAGGGCGTGCGGTGCTTAATCAAATGACCGCCACGACACAGGTCAATGACAACGGCAGGTTATTTTTGACAGGCTATTCGCAAGGTGGGCATGTGGCACTTGCAGCAGCGCGCTATTTGGCAGGCTTAGGCGAGCCAGTTACCGCTGCCGCGCCACAATCTGGCCCGTATGCCATGGGTGCGTTTGGCGATGTGGTTTTCGGCGGTAATGTCATGTTGGGCGCAACATTTTTTGCCCCACTGATGACCAACAGCTACCAACAACAGTTTGGTAATTTGTATCAAGACCCAAGCCAAATTTATGCGCCGACCAATGCCGCCCAAATCGCCACATTGCTACCAAGCCGTGAACTCGATGAGACCGAATTGCTAGGGCGCGGTATTTTACCAGCCTTGGCGATGTTTCAGGCAAGCCCAACGGACAATGCAGCGCTTGATACGATTTCTCCAGCGGATAGCAAATTCAGCTATGGATTTGATAACACACATTATTTGGTCAAAAATTCTTACCGCGCCGCTTATTTGACCGATGCTCAAAGTAATCCCGATTGGGGCGTGGCATACCTCAAAGGCTTAACCCAATACACACCCGTGACGGCTGCCAATCCTACCCATCCGCTGCGCCAAGCCCTTAAAGCCAACGACCTACGCAGCTACACACCGACCATGCCGACGCTGTTGTGCGGTGGCAACCAAGACCCGATGGTATTCTTTGATGTCAATACAGGCTTGGTCAATACGCTATGGGCACAGCAAAGTAATGCCTATCTCAAATACGCCATGCTCGATGTCGATACCAGCAACCAAACCACACGCGGTAAAGCTGTGTATCACAGCCAAGGCTTAAACGCCCAGCAAGATGTGGCGTTACAATCCGCCGCTACCGCCATGCAGCAGGCGTTTGCTCAACGCTTACAACTCATCAATACCAACGCGATAACGGTTGCCAAAGCCAGCGGTGCGACCGATACCCAAGCCCAACAAGCGGCACAGGTGGCTTTGCTGAGCGGTTACCACACCTTGGTTGAGCCATATTGCCAAACCGCGGCAAGGGCGTTTTTTGATACATTTTAAAGCCGTTTAACTACATTTGCATAACAAAAAACCTTGCCAACTTGACAAGGTTTTTATTTTTTTCCTCGTTGAAAAACACGGATTACAACACCGCCTGCACGGCTTGCACCACCGCGTCTGTGGTGATATTAAAATGGGCGAACAAGTCCTTGGCAGGGGCAGACTCACCAAACGTCGTCATACCCACCACCTTGCCATCAAGCCCAACAAACTTGTACCAATAGTCAACATGGCTGGCCTCTACCGCCACGCGCGCGCGCACCGCTGGCGGCAACACACTATCACGGTAATTGACCTCTTGCTGCATAAACACTTCCGCGCAAGGCATCGACACCACCCGCACACCCACACCGTTTTGGCTAAGCTGCGTGTGCGCCTGCATGGCAAGCTCAACCTCAGATCCTGTCGCGATGATGATGGCTTGTAAGGCGTGTTGCTCTTTGGCAAGCACATAGCCACCTTTGGCGATATCGGCAACTTGCGCCAAGTCGCGCGCTTGGTGAGGCAAGTTTTGGCGGCTAAAAATCAATGCCGATGGCGTATGCCGCGCCTTGAGCGCCTCTGTCCATGCCACAGCGGTTTCCACCGTGTCACAGGGTCGCCATGTGTTGAGGTTTGGCGTCGCGCGTAGGCTGGCAAGCTGTTCAATCGGCTGATGGGTTGGGCCATCTTCGCCCAAACCAATCGAGTCATGGGTATAGACGTTAATCACGCGCTGCTTCATCAACGCCGCCATACGCACCGCGTTCCGCGCGTACTCCATAAACATCAAGAACGTGGCAACGTATGGGATAAAACCGCCATATAGTGCAATACCATTGGCAATCGCGGTCATACCAAATTCACGCACGCCATAGTGAATATAGTTGCCTGCCGCGTCATGCTCCAACACTTTGGCATCTTTAAACAAGGTCAAGTTTGAGCCTGCCAAATCTGCCGAGCCGCCCAGCAATTCAGGCAAATGTGGCTGCAAGGCGTTGATGGTATTTTGGCTGGCCTTGCGTGTGGCGATGTTCTCTGGGTTGTCTTGGCAAGATTGGATATAATCGTGAGTGATTTGGGCAAAATCTAACGGCAAATCCCCATTGACACGGCGCAACAGCTCTGCTGCCAATTCAGGATGCGCCGCTTGGTAAGCGTCAAATTGCGCCTGCCACGCTTGCTCAAGTGCCTGTCCGCGTGCTTTGGCATCCCATTCGCGGTAGATATCCTCGGGCAATTCAAACGGCGCATGCTCCCACAGCAAGGTTTTACGCGTTAGTAAAATTTCATCCGCGCCCAGCGGTGCGCCGTGTGATGACTCTTTGCCCTGCTTATTGGGGCTGCCTGCACCGATGATGGTTTTACAGATAATCAGTGATGGTTTTTGCGTCTCATCAATTGCCGCTTCGGTGGCTGCGGTGATGGCATCGGTGTCATGCCCATCGACGCGTTGCACCTGCCAGCCGTACGCCTCAAAGCGTTTTTGCGTGTCATCACTAAACCAGCCCTCGACCTCGCCATCAATCGAAATGCCGTTGTCATCATAAAACACAATCAGCTTGCCCAGCTGCAACGTGCCTGCCAGTGAGCAAACCTCATGGCTGATGCCTTCCATCAAGCAGCCATCGCCCAAAAAGCAGTAAGTTTTGTGGTCAATGACGGTATGCCCGTCGCGGTTAAACTGCGCTGCCAGCGTTTTTTCGGCAATCGCAAAGCCGACCGCGTTGGCAATCCCTTGACCCAATGGCCCTGTCGTGGTTTCTACACCTGCGGTGTAGCCGTATTCAGGATGGCCGGGGGTTTTAGAATGCAACTGGCGAAAGTTTTTGATGTCCTCAATCGTCACGTCATAGCCCGTCAAATGGAGCAAGGCGTATTGCAGCATCGAGCCATGCCCGTTGGACAACACAAAGCGGTCACGGTTTAGCCATTTGGGATTGGCTGGGTTGTGCTGCAAAAACTTGCGCCACAACACCTCCGCGATGTCCGCCATGCCCATCGGCGCGCCGGGGTGTCCAGAGTTGGCTTTTTGCACCGCCTCATACGCCAGCGTGCGGATGGCGTTGGCAAGGCGACGTTCATGAATTGGGGTTGGCATAGCGTTATCCTTTTTGACTAAACATGGATTTTAATCGGCTAAATTATCAAGATGGTTTTTTAAAGTCATGGCATTACCCTGCCCTATTGTCCTAAAAAATGTCCACAAAAGAAAGCAAAATGACATTTTTTTGCTATTTTGGCGCGGTTGATTGCCTAAAATCGGCTGACTGCCATCTGCGGTATGTCTGCCAAGGCTTTAACATGCTTAGGCTATTTTAGCCATCCGATTTAGCCTGCCATGGTGTCATCTAGTTGCACATGCCAAAACCGAATTTGTAAATTCTTATGCTTTGGCGTGGGCGTGCATGGCTTAGCCAGCAAAAATCGGGTAGAATATACGGTCACTTGCGGCATGGTTATTGTGATGAAAACATGCTGCCTGTGCAATCATTTTGCAAACTTGCTCGTTGGTTTGAGCGTCATACAAACAACGTGACTTTCTGTTTGGCGTTTGACCCACAAAGGCCAAACCAGAGATAGGTTTGCAAAGCGATTGGTGGTGTTTGGTACCATCGTTTTACTTTTGACGTTGAGAAACAACTATGCGCGAATATCAACTATTTACCTCTGAATCGGTCAGTGAAGGCCATCCCGACAAACTTGCCGACCAAATCTCTGATGCGATTTTGGACGCGATTTTGAATGAAGACATCCATGCCCGTGTGGCGTGTGAAACCCTTGTCAAAACAGGCGCGGTCGTGTTGGCAGGCGAAATCAGCACCACCGCCAATGTCGATATTGAAAAAATCGTCCGCGATACTGTGACCCATGTCGGCTACAACCACTCGGATTTGGGCTTTGATGGCGCGACGTGTGCCGTCATCAACATGATTGGCAAGCAATCACCCGAAATCGCCCAAGGTGTGGATCGGGCGCGTCCTGAAGACCAAGGCGCAGGTGACCAAGGCTTGATGTTTGGCTATGCCTCGCACGAAACTGACGTACTCATGCCTGCCCCGATTCAGTTGGCCCACCGTTTGATGGAACGCCAAGCTATGCTGCGCAAAACGGGCAAATTGGCGTGGCTGCGCCCCGATGCCAAAGCGCAAGTCAGCGTGCGCTATGATGGCGTGACCCCTGCGCATATCGATGCGTTGGTACTCTCAACCCAGCATGACCCTGCCATCAGCCAGACTGATTTGCATGAAGCGGTGATGGAAGAAATCATCAAACCCGTTATCCCTGCTGACATGCTGCACACAGCGACCAAATACCACATCAATCCAACAGGTATGTTTGTCATCGGCGGGCCTGTCGGTGACGCAGGGCTGACGGGGCGTAAAATCATCGTCGATACCTATGGCGGTATGGCACGCCATGGTGGCGGTGCATTCTCAGGCAAAGACCCATCGAAGGTAGACCGCAGCGCGGCATACGCAGGACGCTATGTGGCCAAAAACATCGTGGCAGCAGGGCTGGCTGACCGCTGTGAAATCCAAGTCAGCTATGCCATTGGGGTGGCAGAGCCGACCTCGATTGCGATCAACACGTTTGACACAGGCAAAATTGCTGATGAGCATATCATCGCGCTAATTCGTGAGCATTTTGACCTGCGCCCATACGGCATCACGCGTATGTTGAACTTATTGCAGCCGATGTACCAGCAAACCGCCAGTTACGGGCATTTTGGGCGTGAAGGCACAGAAACCGCCTTTACGTGGGAGCGCACCGACCGCGCGGATATCCTCAAAGCCGCGGCTGGTATTTAATATTTCTTAAAACACAAGTCAGTTTTATTTGGTGGCGTTGCCTGTTAAAGGCGGTTTAGACCCAATAGCAGCAACGCTTGGTTATTCTTATCACATCCATCAACCCAATTATGAATTCATCTGACGCAAACCCATCTGATCAACACGCCAGCCAACAGCCAGCCCAAGACGACGCCATCACCGCTGAAATGCAAGCGTTTTATGAACGCGCCGATGCGTTTATCAACCTTGCCAACAGCTTGCGCACCAGCGAGGCACATGCAGGCAAAATCACCGCATCCATGCTATACGCTGTGGCGCGTTTTAGCGCGTGGACAGCGGCAACAGGCTTTGTCAAAGGCAGTGACTATGCCAAAGAAAAAGCCGATATCATTGAGCATTTTGGCAAAAACTTTGAACGTATGTTGGCGGACAATATCGACGACTACGCAGAAAATTTTGCCACTTATATGCAAATTGGGCAAAATAAGTCCGACGATCATCAGGCATAGACTTTTGCTTTGCGTTATCAGACCGCCTGATGCAGTTGCCCCTATGCGCTAAGCTGCGCGGTTGGCTTGTGATGGCAAGGACATGTGCCTTGCTATACCCCATGGTGCGTTGTATGACGCGCCATTTTTTTGCGCCAATTTTGGTTCAACCCTTGTATCATCCGTTTTTGCGTATTTAATCGCTGATTGTGGGGCGTTTATCGCAAGTCATATTTTTTGCTTGCCTCTGTGCGTGTGATTGCATATAGTGTGGTAAGAGACCTCGCTTTCTCAATTCATTTAAAAAATAATTAGTTTTAGCATAAATTTTGGGCAATGACCGATGATTGCGCCATCTTATTGGCATCGGCTGAGCTGCCAATTGCCATGCGTTTGTTTTTATCTTTGTCCAAGATGACGTGACACCACCGATGACTACTGACCATAACAAGGAGAAGATTATGCGGGTCAATGTTGCGCCAAGAGATTTTTTGATGAATGTGCTGCAGGGCTCAGCACAAGCCATTCCGTTCGCGCTATTACCCTATGCAATTTTAGCAGTGTTTTTACAGCTGTTTCCGCAAAACCAATTTGCCAAAGAAATGCTGGTTGTGATCAAGGGCTTTCAGTTTTTAACCCCTATCATGACGGGTTTTTTGATTGGTAACCGTTTTGGCTTGACCGCGCTGCAGCAGGCGGCGGTTGGCGGTGCGGCAATGATTGGCTCGGGTGCGGTGGCGTATATCGGCGCGACTGTCGGCGGGCAGGATATGCACGTGTTTCAGCTGGCAGGGATTGGAGATTTGATTAACACCATGCTGACGGCAGCGTTGGCGGTGTATATGATTATGCTGGTTGGTGACAAATTTGGTTCGCTTAATTTGATTTTGTTGCCGATTTTGATTGGTACAGGCATCGGTTATTTTAGTTATAAGGTCATGTTGCCGCCTGTGTCACAGATTAACCACTTGATTGGTGAGGTGATTAACTCGTTTACCACGTTGCAGCCATTTATCATGAACTTATTGATTTGTATGGCATTCTCGCTGATTATTATCAGCCCGATTTCATCAATCGCCATCGCACTGGCGATTGGTTTAGACGATTCGGCGGCAGGTGCGGCAGGTATGGGCGTAGCAACGTGCATGATTTATATGACGATCGCCACCGCGCTAAATAAAGAAAACAAAAAAGGCGTGCCGATTGCCGTCGCATTGGGTGCAGTCAAGATGTTGATGCCCAATTTATTTAGCCACCCTAAAATCATGATTCCGATTATGTTATCAGCGGCGATTACTTCAATCCCTGTGACACTGTTTCATATCATCGGTACGCCGCAGTCTGGTGGGTTTGGTATCATTGGTATGGTCAGCCCGATTGCCTCGCTTGAGGGTGAAGGGATGTCTGTGCCGTTGATGTTGGTGTGCTGGTTGGTGATTCCGATTGTGGTGTCATTTGCCGTGCATTGGATTTTTGAGCATTATGTCAAAATCTATAGTGAAGAGGCGTATGTGTATCACGCCGAATAAGCGTTAATTTTAACAAAATTTAAGATAAAGGATAAAATTATGTTAGTTTATATCGCAGGTGCAGGCGCGATTGGTTGTAACATCGGCTTTCATTTACAAAAATATACCGACAGTGAGGTGATTTTGCTTGATACATGGCAGGCGCATGTGGACGCGATCAACGCCCACGGGCTGACGGTAACGGGTAAAATCGAGGGGCATCTGCCCATGCGTGCCATGCAGCCCACACAGGCCACCCAGCCTGCCGATTTGGTCATCGTCATCACCAAAGCGCGTGATTTGACCGCAATGATGGATGCCATCAAGCCGATTATCACCGACCAAACCCAACTGCTGTGCCTACTCAACGGCATGGGGCATGAGGAGGTTTTAAAACATTATGTCAAGATGGCGCGTATCAATCTGGGTGTGACGATTTGGTCAGCAGGGCTGACAGGCGCAGGCAAGCTTAATGTCACAGGCATTGGCACGATCGATTTACAAAACATCGGCGGTGATGAGGCGGCAGGGCGCACAATCGAGCAGCTACTCAACCAAGCCGAGCTGCATGTGCGCTATGATGATAACGTGCGCTGGGCGATTTGGCGCAAAATCGTGTTTAATGGCATTGCCAACGCGCTGTGCACGATTTTAGAATGCACCGTTGGTGAGCTTGCCCACACCGACACCATCGAGACGGTGGCGCGTGATATGGTGCTGGAGTATATCAGCGTTGCCAAGGCTGAAGGCGTGACGCTTGATTATGATGAGATGATGGCCTACTTCAAAGCCAGCGCACAGAGCATCGCAGGACACCACCCGTCCATGTATCAAGATTTGATTATCCATAATCGCAAAACCGAAATTGACAACATCAACGGCGCAGTGGTCAAAAAGGGTGAAAACCACGGCATCCCCACCCCGACCAATCGCCTATTGACCGAGCTTGTGCATATCAAAGAGCAGCTACGCGGGGCGAATTGAGGGTATTGACGCTATAATGGTTGTGTTGTGCTACAACACGACTATCTGCTTACCGCTAGCACATGTTTGCCTCATGGCGTTATGATAGCAGCATGGTGCAGATTACTCATATCGGGGGCGGTTTTAGCCTGTGTGGATACCAAGGCGATATCTGCCATCCGATGAGGCTGGCAGGTGCTGTCCATGCTTTGACGGCAGTCGGCTGATGGGTGTGGTATTGTCTGCTAGCAAACTTCGGTTTGTTAATCTGTTAAATAGATGGCTAAGTGATTACAATTCATTTACAACATGAGCAAAATTTCACCAAATTTTGGGCAATCATTGGTTTGGTAAAATATTTAGTCAAAGTCCTTGATTTTAAGGGCATCAAGTTATCCACTGCAAGCTAAAATTTTTCCCCGATTTTTAGGGGTCAGCGTGGACTCGTAAAACCCTGCTCTGCCCACACGCCAGACAAAAATTATACTGTCAAAAAACAGCGCAAAATAATTGCGCTGTTTTTTTATTGCCGCTGTTTAGACTTTTTTAAACCATCAAATTTAGAGCATCAAAGCCACTTTTTTGACCACAAATTCCTCTAACGCAGCTTGGCATTCATCCAGCTGAGACATATCAAGCTCCACACCGCGCAAATGCGGCGGTATGTGTAGCGATAAATGCATATATCGCACGCCCATCGCGTTCATTTGGCTAATCAAATTGATCGGCAATGTGCCAATCACCACATCGCCAGCCTGTAGGTCATCAAGTGACAACAAATGCTCAAGATGCACGTCAAATGCCACTTGGTGCGCCGCTGCCCATTGCAACGCGCCTGTGTGACGGGTGATAAAATAGGTGGTCATACGCTCTCCTATAATGTGCCAAATCCACCAAACAAATGTGCCAGAATTTGACAAAGCGATTATAGCGCAGCGTGGGTTCAATACATCTGATAATAAGCTTACCAATTGTCGTGATCAACCGATGACCAATCTTATTTATCAAGATGATTTATAGCTGCGTGTGTATGTTTTTGCTTGCACAAACTGGCTGCTTACAGGCAAAATAGCAAATTATCTTTATTTGATTTGGTATTGTCGCGCGTATGAAGACACTTTTTGTTACGGCCACCGCCCAAACCCTTGCCAACTACCACACCATTTGGCACCTTGCCAATCATAAAACCGATATCAATCATATCGTTATTATCAGCACAGAATTTAGCCGTAAAAAAAACTTTGTCGCTAATTTGATGACGTTGTTACAAAACAACGTGCAATTTGACAAAAAATTTGCCGTCAGTGAGTTGTTTTTGCCCAACGGGATTGAAGAAAGCAACCTTTTTGAAATCAAACGCTTGCTACAAGACTGGTTGGTGAGCCATCAGCCCAAAAGCGTTATTTTTAACGTGACAGGTGGCACCAAGCTTATTTGTATCGCCCAAGACCAACTTGCCACACAGTACCGGTCAAACATTGAATGCATTTATCAAAATATGCGCGGTGAGCTGGTTTGGTATATGCGAGAAGACCCCAAAAAAAGCATTTTTAAAATCACCCAGCCCAGCGATATTCAAATTTATCCTCTGTTGCCGTAAAACCACCGACTTTAGGCGGTGGATATAAGGCAACTCCGTAAATACTTTTCTGCGGTATTTAGCCACAAAGACCAAATGCACATGAAGATTGTAAGTACCTACCACGTCTTAAATCGTTTGACATATAATTAGACCAACGGTAGGATAGAAAAATCCAACTATACCTAAACCCATGAAAACACTCAAGCTACGCATACGAGACAAACACATAACGAAGCTTAACCGCCTAAGCGGTTCGGTTAATTTCGTATGGAACTACATCAATGACTTGAGTTACAAGTACCTACAAAAAACAGGCAAATTCTTTTCAGCCTATGACCTAAACGAATATACCAAAGGTAGCGGCGAATTCCTTGGCTTGCACTCGCAAACCATCCAAGCCATCAACGAAACCCATGCCAAATCGCGTCGCCAATGCAAAAAAGCTAAACTATCATGGCGAACCAATAACCCAAACTCAAAACGTAAATCACTCGGTTGGCTACCATTTAAACAATCCGCTATTAAGCACATTGCCACCCACCAAACAGGCAAAAAGGGCTTAAAATCAACACTACAACTAAGCCTAGCCAAAGGGCAAAAGCTACTGATAGACGTATGGGATAGCTATAACCTTAGCCTATATCAAATCAACACCCTTGAGGTCGTCCAAGACAGCCGTAACCGATGGTATGCGTGTATCACCGTCAAAAAGTACCCCAAAACACAATGCGGAGCAGGCAGTGTCGGTATTGACTTAGGGCTTAAAGACAGTGCCACCACCTCAAAAGGCGATAAACTGCAAATCAAACAGACCCAAGCATGGGCTAAAAAATTAGCTATCGCCCAACGAGCAAAAAACAAACAGCGTGTTAAGGCAATCCATGCCAAAATCAAAAATACACGCCAAGACCTCATCCACAAATTCACCACCCGATTAGTCAAAGATAACGCGCTAATCGTGGTTGGTGACGTTAAAACCACCCAATTTAACAGCAAAAAAGGCAAACTAGCCAAATCGGTTTACGATGCAGGTTGGTTTGAACTCAAACGACAACTGACCTACAAGTGTGAGAACGCAGGTTGCCGTTTTGAAATCGTCAATGAGAAATACACGACCCAAACTTGTTCGTGTTGCGGTCAAATCGACAGCAACAGTCCGAAAGGTAGCGCAGGTTTGCGAATAAGAGAATGGACTTGTGCGAAGTGTGGCACACGGCATGATAGAGATATCAATGCCAGTAAGAATATTCTTGCGGTCGGGCTTGACCGTCTGGGAGCAGGAATCCCCGAACGATAGGGAGGGGAGGAGGTCAATTAGCAGCTTATGGCTACCAAAAACTGCCTGAAGAAACCAGTTTGCTCAAACTACCTGCCAAGCAGTTAGAATATATCCTAAAAATGCGCTCGTTTTTACAAACAGATTTTGATAAAGCCTGTCGATTGGTAACAGTTTTGAACGCGTGCTGCGCCAACAACACAGCGCATCAATACCCGCATTATGCCAAAATCAACAATACAAGAACCGATTATACTGACTGGTTGATGGCGCTTAGCAGTTTGCCTGAGCCTTATTTTGTCTATGACGAAACACAGCAGCAAATCCGTATTGATTCAGAGGATCATTTAAACTTTATCATGGGTAACTGGTTTGAGGTGTTGGTAGGCTATCAATATTTGATGGCGTTTGAGCAAAAATACCCATCTAGCCGAAGCATTGACGTTCACGCCAGCGTCAATTATACCTTTAATGGCGTACCCAATGAAATTGATGTCGCTTTTATCCACGATGGCTATTTTTATTATATTGAATGCAAAACGGTGAGATGGAATAAAGAAGAGGGCATCAAAACTGTTAATCGCAATATTTCGCATTTAGACTCGACAGGGGGTGTGGCAGGTTTGGGGTCAAAAAAGGTGTTTGTGTCACTATACCCCGTCCCAGAAAAGGCGATTGTGAACGCTAACAATAAAAATGTACAAATCATTCATGGCAAGGCTGTTTTGGAATTACAAAGTTTTATCACACAGTAACACGGCCTTGTGCACTGTCACTGTGTATGATAAAAAATCATGCCACCAACGTATAATGACCCAAAAAATTGATGAATATCGCCACTTTTCATCTCACCGTACGACAAAATGACCCTTTGCACCTGCCTGAGCATTCAGGCTCGATGCTTCGAGGGGCGTTTGGTCATGCCCTGCGGGAGCTATGCTGCGTGACCGAGTTGCCCGACTGCACACAATGCCCGTTCAATCAGCAATGCCGATATACCCATATCTTTGAAACCCAACTGATAAAAACCGTTCAAAACAGCCAAAAAGCAAGCAATCCCTATATTTTGCGATTGCCAAAACAGCGAACCCACACCATTCGCTCCAACCAAACATGGTCGTTTGGCATAACGCTGATAGGTGGAGCTATCAAAGACTATGCGTTAATCCTCAAAGCATGGCAACAAGCGATTGCCTTTGGATTGGATAACCAAGGCAACCGCGCCACAGGCGAACTTATCAAGGTCAGTAACCAAACCCAAACGCTTTTGTTGGCAGAGCGCCCCGCCCAATCATTGATCACGCCCGACTGGCAAATTCGCCGTATCCCTGCGCTAGACCCGATAGCCCATTTATCCAAAATTACCTTGCATTTTTTGTCCCCATTTCGTCTGCAATATCAAGGTAAAATCGCCTTTTATCCGCACCAATTTGAGCCAAAACAGCTATTGGTGAATCTGTACAACCGCATTCAACAATGCAACCAACAACACGACCTCAATGCCGATTGGCAACCCCAGTTTAGCGATTTTGCCGAGTTTATCACAACGCTTGACAAACTTACCCTTGTCAGCGATGTCAGCTCGGTAAAGGTGCGACGACATTCTAGCCGTCAAAATCGCAAAATTGATTTGTTTGGCTTAACGGGCGATGTTCATTTATCTGCCGATAGCGATACACTCAATCGGCTGTTGCCCCTGCTTTGGCTTGGGCAATACTTGCATATTGGCAAAAATACCACGCTTGGTCTTGGGCAATACCAGCTGCAATTGCGTTAAACTCACCCGTCCCAACAAAACTGTAAGCTTATGGAATAAAAAAAGCCCACCAAATCGTGTGTGGTGGCCTCATCCAAATTTGATGAGATTTTTTTATGCCGATGACTGTTGCTAGCACCCTTGCCACTCAGACTGCCGATAGCCGTGCTTTGACTGATTTGCAGCAGGTATTCGACCGTCATTTTCAGCAATATCTTGCATCAGACTTGCTCGCTGCTTTATTAAATGCCCCTGCTGAGCTTGCCGATATCACCCAACAAGCGGGCAACAGCTATGTCATATACCCACATGAACTGCACAAAATCAACCAGTCTGGCAATCAGTTGGTCGCCACCATGCTTTGCACCGCATCGACCGCTTAGCCAATCGCTTATTGCCAAGCAATGATGAGCCGACTTTATCACCTGATCGCTTGACTACCCGCCAACTGCAAGATGCCATCAAGCGGTTTTTGGTACATGGTTAAGCCAAATTTCTTATTACTTTAACCCCTACCCGAGCCACAGCAAAGCCACCGACGCATGGAGCAAGAACCAGCCAGCTTATGCATAGCCGTGTGGTCAAGGGTTTAGCCAAACAATTTTTAAACGGCTATGACCGTCTGTTGCGCCATGTCACCCTGTTGCTACTGCTCAATGGTTAGATTTCACAGGCTATCAACCCCACCAAACCTTGCGAAAAATCTGCGGTGCGTGGCAAAACGACACCGTGATAAAAGCCATGATTCACAAGCGACACACACAAAGCAACGCTTACACGGTCGGCGGTGGTCGATTTGCCAGCGGTCAGCACCTTACAGCAGTTGCTAAAGGTGTTTAACAAAACCAATTCGCACGCAATCACGCTACCCAAAACCGTAAGCTTACAGAATTCATCAAAATTTTTAATTTTTTGTATGCTATTTACCGTGAATTTTTGGAGTAACAACGGTTATGACGAACGCGACTTCCTACGAAATTTTTTTAACCGAAAACGGCTTCGCCAATCTAAAAACCGCTCTGGCTTGCAAACAAGCCGAATATGCCGATGTGCGTGAACAACGGCAAGTGGCATTTGAGCGGCCAGGCGATGGCTGGCATGACAACCCAGAATTTAACCGCTAACAGCAGCTGGAGACCAATTTGAACCATTTGGCAAAAGCCCTCACTGACTGTCTGGCGCAAGCCAACCCCCTAACCATTGTCGATGGCTATCGCCCTAGCCAACAAGTGGCGACTGGCTCGGTCGTCAATATCATCCGTTACAACCTAAATACCGATGAAGCCCTAAACGAAACGTGGGAGATCGTCGGCTATAATGAAGCCCATGTATCCGCTTGGCAAATCGGCGATATCCCAACAGGCCATGACGGCTATCTGACGGCATTAGAACGAGTATTTATTATTATCCAAGTATCAAAGTAAAAAATTTAAAAAATCGCAGTTTTATGACTGGTATATTGTTCTGTGGCATTATATAATTTATACTAAAAAAACTTATCAGCCTAGGATTATGCCATCCTATACTAATACAGGAATTAACGTAATGGCAAAAAACGTTTTATTTTTAGTGACTGGCATGACCCCACAAATTATCACCGAAACCGTGTGGGCATTGGCGTGCGACCCGAACAACCACCATCGCTGGCTACCCAATGAAATCCACGTCTTAAGCACCGATGACGGACTTAATCAGATTCGGGCGACTTTGTTTGACGAGGGTATTTTTGCCAAGTTTCAACAAGACTATCCTGTGTTAGCTGACATTACCTTTAACAAAGACTGCCTTCACGTCATTGAAAAAAACGGACAGCCACTCAAAGACCTAAAAACCCCTGCCGACAATGAACTGGCAGCGAATATGATTTGCCAAAAAGTGCGTGATTTTACCCAAGATGATAACATCACCCTCCATGTGTCGATTGCAGGTGGCCGTAAGACAATGGGTTTTTATGCAGGCTATGCCTTGTCGCTGTATGGTCGCAGCCAAGACAGCATGTCACATGTCTTGGTCGATAGTGATTATGAAAGTGCGATGGGCTTTTATTACCCCACCCTTGGCGACTATTTTGTCGAACAACGCTTCACGGGTAAACGCCTCAATGCCAAAGATGCCAAAATTTGGCTTGCCAATATCCCGTTTGTGCGGATGCGCTCATCGCTAAATCCAGAGGATATGATTGCCAATAAAGACTTCTCGACCGTGATTGAGATGATTAACGTAAGCTTACAGCCTATTCAGTTAGTCTTAGACAACAACAATAGAACAGTGAGTATAGAAGGCAAAGCCTGCAAACTTACGCCCAAAGAATTTAGCCTATATCGATTGGCCGCAAGTCTTAAGCAATCTGACCAAACGCTGTATTATCCATCTAAGGATATTGCAGGCGACCATATCGGCGATGAGCATCAAGCGATGTTTAACCAAATTTATGGCAATTATAAAAGTAAAGACGATGTAGTCGTCGATAATAGCTATTTTAGTACCGCCCTATCAACGATGAAAAATAAATTTACCAAAGAATTTGGCAAACCTATCGCCGAAAAAATCACTATCCAGCCTGTCAATAATGGCTATTCTATCAACTTGCCTAGCGCTCAAATCACGATTAAACAATAAGGAAAGTTTATGCTAAGAGAACCTAACTGCCCTGCTCCAGATAGTTTGCCAGAAAATAACTTAAAATGGCATACCGTCCATTGCGAACTTATCACCCCAATGTACGGTGGGGGTACAGTATCCACCAAAGTAGATACCAAAATGCCAATTCGGGTGAGTAGCATTCGTGGGCAACTACGCTTTTGGTGGCGACTACTTGCCAAGCATAAATGGCAAATAAGTGATTTACGCAAAGCCGAAACCGATTTGTGGGGTGGGATGAATCAAGGGAAAGATGATGGCAAAGCGAGTAAAGTGTTATTGAAAGTTACCAATTTGCCAACTGTGCAAACAGTAAAAAACAATTTGGTTAGTTATGAGAATTTTCCAAGATTAAAATATGTATTATTTGCTGCCTACAATGAAACAGACCCAAGTTTAAAGCCCCATAAACTATTAAAAGCAGATGGTATTACTTGGGATTTGGATTTCGCCTTTACGCCAACGGTTAGCCCCGAGCAGAAAACACAAGTCATTGAAACATTGCAATGGTGGGCAAATTTTGGTGGATTAGGCTTTCGCAGTCGCAAGGGTTTGGGGGCGTTTTATGTGAGTAAAAGCCAAGATTTTCCACAAATCTGTGAGATTTTAACCCCCGAAGATGTGGCGTTGGCAAATTGTCAGTTAGTACAAAAATCCGCAACCCCCAATCCTTTGACCGCGTTAGAAACTGCCATCAAAAAACTCGCTGATTTTCGCCAAGCCCCAAATACAGGTAGGAATCCAGGGCAACAAGCGAACCGTCCAGGTCGTAGTCGCTTTCCTGAGCCTGATGCCCTAAGACGTATCCAAAAAAGACATCATAGTAATCATGCCCCCGAACATCGCGCGGGGAATATTTTCCCAAGAGCAGTTTTTGGCTTGCCGATTTTGTTTCATTTTGTCGGTCGTGGCGAACCCACAGATACCGTGCTACAGCCGACAGAAGGCGAGCGATTAGCCAGCCCGTTAATTTTACGTCCTGTTTATGCAGGTGAGCAAAATAGACAAAAACAATGGCGCCCTTCCGCCTTAGTTTTGCCGTATGAGCATATTTTAGATATGACGGTTAAAGTTGGACGAAACGATTATCCGATTTGGCAAAACAGCAAAGCTCAAGATATACGCCCCATCGCAAACAATGGCGGAGGCGACCCACTCCAAGCCTTTTTGACCTATTTTGCAAAATAAGGAATAAATAATGACAAAATACCTAGTAACTTTTTCGGTTGGACCTGTACAAGGCTTTATCGCTTCGGCACGTCGTAGCCGTGACTTATGGGGTGGCTCATGGTTATTGTCTGAATTGTCAAAAGCCTGTGCAAAAAGCCTCAAAGATAGCGGCGCAACGCTGATTTTTCCACATATCCAAAATAACAACGATTTGAATGAAAATTCCGAATTTTCGGTGGGTAATAAAATTCAAGTGATTATCGCGGCGGACAATCTTGAACAGTTAAAATCCCATATTAATGCGGCCAAACAAGCTACCCATCAACGTTTTCGAAAAGAAGTAAAAAGTGCTAAAAATGCGTTAGGTGGCTTTGACAATCAACTACGCCTTGATATTTGGAACACTCAAGCCAATGACCATCATGACGATTATGTTGAAATCCAAGTCGCTTGGGCAAAAATTGATGGCGATAATGGCTATCACGATGCGGTACAAAAAGTCGGACGTGTCCTTGCCAGCCGAAAAGCCACGCGAGATTTTAAACCGTCCGCTACCACACCGTACCAACCCGAACGGATGATTCCTAAATCATCACTCGATGGTATGAGAGAAACCGTTATTCAAGAAGACAAGCAAATTAAAGATAACTTACGCAAAAAATTGTCCTTATCAAGCTCAGAACAGCTTGATGTCGCAGGTGTGGTCAAACGCCTAGGCTTTGGCGAAAAAGCTGAACAATTTACCCCGATTACTCGGGTAATGGCTCACGCTTGGCTAAAGCAGATCGCACAAAAAGAACCACAAGCTTTAGAACAACTCAAAGAAACCTATAACAAATTAGTAGATCTAAACATTGCCACTCGAGTCACTGGCAATATAGATAGCCAATCCCAAAAAAGCATCTATAGCCAATTCCCCTATGATGCCCAACTTCTATACCCATCGCGGTTAGAAGTGGAATTTAAAAAATGGCAAGGTGCTGAGGTTGATGTTACAGAAAATTTAACAATATTAAAAGATACATTACACCCATTATTTAAAAAATATGGTGAACCGTATCGTTATGGCGTTTTATTACTCGCTGATGGCGACCGTATGGGCGAACTCCTCGACAAAGCAAACACCCAAGCCGAACATCAACAAATTACCCAAGCCCTATCAGACTTTGCAGGAAAAGTTGCCCAGACTATGCGTGCAAGCAATGGACATTGCATCTATGCAGGTGGTGATGATGTGCTAGGGTTTGTACCACTTGATACTGCTTATAACTGTGCCGATAGCTTGCAACAATTATTCGCCCATAGTCTAAAACAGGTAGCAAGTAGTTTAGGGGTAGAAAAATCACCGACTTTATCAGTAGGTCTAGCAATTTGCCATATCATGACTCCATTAAGTGTGATTCGTGAACTTGCCCAACAAGCTGAAAAATACGCCAAAGGCGACCACATTGATGAAAGTAAATCTACCGAACAACGTCGAAATGCGTTAGGTATCTTATTGTCTGTTCGCTCTGGTAATGATACCAAATTACGATTTAATTGGAGCGATGCAATAGGATTAGATACTTTTAATAAAATGATTAATTATTATGTCGAAAAGTCTATTCCCAGTCGGGTGGCCTATGATGTGCGAGCGATTTTTTTACGCACTTGTGATCTTTCGGACGAATATACGCCAAAAGAAGATACATCGCTCAGCTTACGTCAAAAAATCCAGTCTGCCGAATTATTGCGCATGCTAAAACAAGCGCGCACAGATAAAGGTGAAAAAATTCAGCAAAATATCATAGATGGATTAATAAAACGTGGACAGGATATTGGATTAGATAAGTTGGCAGATGAATTAATCGTGGCTCGATGGTTTGCTTCAAAAACGCAAAAAGATTTAGGAAAAGAATAAATGAAAAGTTACTTAATACAATCACTTGCCCCGCTTGTGTTTCGCTCAGGAAAGACTTTTGGCTCGCAAATGTCTGCCCAAGACATGATTTTTCCGTTGCCAAGTGCAGGGGCTGGGCTTATCCGCTCACTGACCATTACCCAGCGAAAAACTGACTTTAACGAACAGCGTTGTGCCCTTGATAATCCCACTTATCAGCAATTATTAGCCATCAAAAGTTATGGCGTGTATTTAGCCAAATATCGTGAGGCTAGTACACCCATCATTTTAACCCCAAAGCCTGCAAATAGCTTATATGTAGAAAACGACGGGAAAATTGAACTGGTACGTCTAGCACCACAAGCCATGGATGATGACTGCGGGAGTGATATCCCCGATGGTTTATTATATGTACAAACGGTCGACGCACAAGGCAATGCCCAAACCCTCAAAGGTAAGCCAAAAACAGGGGTTAAATTTTGGACGTTAGAAAATTTACAAAAATGGCAAAATGGTGAAAATTTATCGTATGCAGATATTCAAAAAGATGGCGTAACCAATATTCCAACCGATATTCGTACTCATGTAGCCATTGATGATGAGACCTTATCCTCAGAAGAAGGACGGCTATTTCAAACTGCAAGCTACGATATGGATTATCAAGCTAAATCAGCCAAACAAATTCATCAGCGTGGGTTTAATGATGAAAGACTGGGTTTTGTGGTGGTATCTGAACAAGACTTAACCAAAGATTTGGCAACGTTTGGTGGGGAGCGTCGATTGTCCCAGTTTTTACCGATAAGTGAAACACTGTTTGCAACAGCATGCCAAGCGCAAGTGCAGAAAATTAATGACGCAAAAGGCTTTAGCCTAACGTTTATTACGCCCTGTATTTTTGCCAGTGGCTATCTGCCAAATTGGATAGTTGAAAGCACGATGGCAGGCAAACTACCAAACAGTAATATTAACGTACGTCTAAAAGCGGTTGCCATCGACCGTTGGCAGGCGGTTTCGGGATGGGATAGCCTATTGTGGCAACCCAAAGCCATGCGAAAAGCCGTGTCAGCAGGGTCGGTGTATTGGTTTGAACTGCTTGATGATATTGATTTACCAGCATTACAACGTTTACAGCAACCGTTAGCCGATGATGTGTGTGACCAAAATGACGGTTTTGGCATGGCACTTATTGCGCCTTATTCATTTAACCAGATTTAACCCACCCAACCATATGATTTCAAGGAATTAACCATGCAAGCTCGTATTTTTCATTTACAAAATCTTTCTGCTTTACACGTTGGTACAGGTCAAGGCGTTGGCGTAGTGGATTTACCGATTGCCCGTGCCAAAGCCACCAATTTACCCATCGTCGCAGGCTCTGCTTTAAAAGGCGTGTTGCGTTATGAATTAAAATCTCAAAAAAACCTTGATGAGTCCCAGATTAATATTTTATTTGGGAAGGACAAAGAAGCTGATTATGCAGGCGCGATTGCGTTTGGCGATGCCAATCTACTGATTTTACCAATTCGCTCGTTTTCAGGCATGGTGGCTTATGCGACTTGTCCATTTATTTTGCGTCAATATAAACGGGATTTAAACTTAACGTTAGATATACCAAAGATTGATGATGATACGGCTCGTGTTGTGGCTGAGAGTGCCTTATTTATCGGCGATAAAATTGCTTTAGAGGATCTAGACATTGTTGCGCACGTTACCGATTTGACAGAAAAATGGGCGGACAGCATTATTGAACAACTCTATCCTGCAAATACGCTAGATTATCAAAGCTGGCGTGAGGAAATAAAAAAACGTTTTGTGATTTTACCTGACAGTGTTTTTTCATTTTTGGCAGACACCGCTACCGAAATCCGCACCCGTATTCGCATTGACCGCGCCACTCGTGTGGTACAAAGTGGGGCATTATGGACTGAAGAAAACCTACCTGCCGATAGCGTGCTTTGGGGCGTGATTGGGGTGAGTGCATCTCGTGATAACAACAATAGCAAATCGGCTGAAGAATTAGCAAGTCTTTTGCCAGATGAAGAATTTCATTTACAAATTGGTGGTAAGCATACTGTCGGGCGTGGTTTATGCCGTCTATTGATTGCAAAAGGAGAATAAAATGCAAATCCGCTCAAAAAAATATGCTGAAACAGCTTATCCAATGGTAAACGAAATTAAAGGGCAAGATATTGAAGCCAAATATCGTACATTGGCTTTAACCTTTCCCACTATGATCATGCAGTCGGGACTTGCTCAAGCGATTGGGTTTTTGATGGCAAAAGGTGAAAAGGAGCATAAGGCACTACTCAATCACCTTACCAACCTATTAGGTTTTGCCACTGCAGATGCGTTACATTCGGCGGTTTTATCATCCAACATTGTCAAATATCAGCTTTTAACCCGTGATGCGATTGAAGCATCAAGTTGGCTAAAACGCTATACGCAAGCCTTATTAAAAAAGCAACAATAAGGGGTAAAACATGACCGATTTAATGCGTAACGATTTACGCCCATTGTTTAAAACAACCAGTTCCGCTCACGCAGGTTTACTGATTCAGCGAGGTCTAACCAAATGGGAAGATGGCGAAAAACGAACTAAGCAAACGTTAATCCACGATAAAATTGCCAATGTAAGAACCAATGAATTATATTTTCTGGCGTTTAAACGTTGGTTAAAACATACCGATGAAAGCGGTAATCAAAATTTTGCGTGTGTGAGTGCGACCATAAATGGACGATTATTTACAGGCTTGCCACTTGGAGGCACTTTAGAGACAGGCGTTAGCACCCATCATACCTATGGTATGCCTATGTTGGCTGGTTCTAGTATCAAAGGGGCGGTGCGTAGCTATACCGAGTTTTTATTCGCTTTACGAAAAGATAATGGTGAAATCGATTATTTAGAAAAAACGGATAATCAAGGAAATACCACCAAACATTATCAATTTTCTAAAGATAATCAAGCGATTATTGATATTCTGTTTGGGGCAGATGACGATGAAGACTCTAAGGCAGGTTATCTGATTTGGCACGATGCGTGGTGGATTCCGCCTGTAACTTCGGATGCTAAGTTATCAACGGATGAGCACAACAACCCATTTGCTGAAGAAATAGTGACTGTCCATCATCAAAAATATTATAGTGGCGAGATGACAGAAGCCTTAGATATTGAAAACCCTATACCCAATCAGCAAGTCGCCGTACAAGGTAGTTTTTATTTTGTGATTGAAGGCGTATATGCATGGGCACAATACGCCAAAAAATTGCTTGAGCAAACTATCCAGCATCAAGGCTTGGGGGCAAAAAGTGGGGCAGGTTATGGGTATTTTGTCATTGACGAGAAATTAACTGACAATCATCGAGACACTATCCAAGAATCAATCGCTGATCTATTAGATGCTCAATTGACTGAGGAAGAACGTACCATTAACGATTTTGTTAAGCATCTTAATAACCTTACCATAGCATGGAAAGGTAAACCTAATCAAAGCTGTGGATTTAATGAGTTTTATGAAAAGATAATTCAATGGCAAGACAAGGCAATGCTGAAAAAGGCTTACGAAATCCTCACTGAACAAGGTAAAATTTGGCAGGGTAAACCCCTAAAAGATAGTAAAAGTTGGAAGCCAAAGCTACAACAGTTAAGAGCGAAATTTGAATAGACTATAAGCTTACCATTCCCAATTTGCTTATTAAAACCATTCATAATGCGTTCATCCACTTCTTACAAGGAACGCATTATGAACACTATCATTAGCACCGCCTGCCAATCGATGACCACCCAAGGTTTTGAAGGTTTTTATCACAGCCTTGTTGCCCAAGTTGCCCCGAACCTGCCGATGACCTATGGCGAATTTGTCAATCGCACAGGACGCGCTACCCAGCCCCTTGCCAGCCAAAACGATGCGTTGTTTTATAGCGTGGCGTATGCCATGAGCCATTACACCACGTTTCAAGCGGTATTGGCAGATAATTTGACCATTAAACAGCACAACAGCGTGTTTAACCTCATCGACTACGGCTGCGGTCAAGGCGTTGCCACGCTTGCCACATTAGCCCATATCGCCAGCCAACAAGACCCAAAAACCATCCATCTCAATATTCATTTGATTGAGCCATCCAGCGTATCGCTAGGCAACGCCAGCTATCAAGTGCTATGCTTGGCACAGGCGTATGGCTTTAGCACCACTATCACAACTCAAAACTGCCTATTGCAACAGGCTGCCGTACCAAATTTTGCCAATGGAGCAGATACGTTACATTTGATGTCGTATATCTTAGACGTGCCAGCCGTGCAACAACAACTTCACCATATCACGGCACAAATCCGCAATCTAAACGGCGTTCATCATGTAATTGCCAGTGATATTGCGTATTCTACAGGCTTTAATGGCTTGAATTTGTTATCCCACCAGTTGCTTGGCTATGCCACCTATATTGAACGTTACTATAAAAACTATGAATCCTACGACGTGATACATGGTGGCTTTATCCATCGCACCGCCAAAGCGATTGGTTTTATATTGTCGCTTAATAACGATTCTGCTTTTTATGAAGTTGCTTAATTTTTGATTTTTGGTTAAATTTTTAAGGAAAATCATGGATTTATTTGAAAGCATGACACCGCAAAACCGCCTTGATGAATTAATGGTTAATGGCAAATTCCGAAATACCGATTTTGATGCCCATTTACACGATGACGGCAAAGGGGTGGTGATTGCTGTGCCGTTTGGGCGGTTGTACTATGCCCCACACTATTTTGACCAACATCAAAGTGATGCGTTATTTGACTATTTTTTGGCGTGTGATGGTATTGACCATCGTAGCCATGATTGGCAAAACGAGCCCAACATCAACGCCATGCCGTTTCGCAACATCGACTGGCATCAAGACACTATCAAAATGTATGGCAAAACCCATCCCCTGCCCCGCGTATCGGCATGGTATGGCGACAGCGACCGCCCTTACACGTATTCGGGCATTACCCTACAGCCCAAGGCGTGGACGGATAAGCTAAATTATTTGCGTGATGAATTGCAAACCGTCTGTAAACGCCGTTTTAACAGCGTGCTATGCAACTGGTATCGTTCGGGTGATGACCACATCAGTTGGCATACCGATGCCGAACCAGAATTGGGTAATAATCCGCTGATAGCCTCGGTCAATTTTGGCGAAAGTCGGCGGTTTTTATTGCGGTTAAAAGATAATCATGCTATTAAAGTTGAAATTCCGCTGCATCATGGCAGTGTGCTCGTCATGGCAGGGGCATTACAGCACCACTGGCAACATAGCGTGCCTAAGCAAAAAAAGGTAAAATCCAGTCGGATTAATTTAACATTTCGCACTATTCACACGCCATAATATTTAAGGATACCATCATGCCAAATTTTATCTTATCAACCTGCGGCACAAGTCTATTAACCAATAAAACAAGCAATGAAATTCGTAGCATTATTACCAAGTACTCAAACGAAACCCAATGGCATCATCTACCAGAGCCAACCGCTCTAGAAATTCAACACCATATCGAATGTCGTAAAAACTTATTACTCAACGAAACGGATACCAATGTCATTAAATCACTAAGCGCAGAGCTCAACGGGCTATTGACGTTCCACAACAGCATAGCCAATGACAATCAGACCAACCAAGACATTTATTATTTGCTAGCGACTGACACCTTATTTGGGCGGGCAACGGCTGAGATCATCGCCAGTTGGTTAAACAAAAAAGGCCTAAACGCTCAAATCATCACCGAAAACGGTTTAAGAACCGCGCAGCTCAGAGAATTTAGACAAGCCCTAAGCAGTCTTGCAAAAAAATTGGTCGAAAATTTTGAAAGCTATAAGCATAGCGGCTACAAGATTTATATCAATTTGACAGGTGGATTTAAAAGCCTAAATGGCTTTTTACAAGCGTTGGCATCACTGTATGCAGATGAGACTTTTTACCTGTTTGAAGGCAGCAATGAATTGATGTTTATACCAAAACTGCCTTTTAGACTGGAGGCAGAGAGCCTCATTGAGCAAAACCTCACCGCATTTCGCCGTCTTAGCAATGATTTACAGATAAACCCTACCACGGCAAGCCAAATCCCTGACGTTTTATTGTTTGAAGTGGATGATCACCTAATGCTTTCAGAATGGGGTGAGCTGCTTTGGCAAAGCCACAAAGCCCAAATTTATCAAAAATTTTTACCCAGTATTTCATCTAAGATAATCTACACACCAGAATTTAGTGACAGTGTGAAGCATTTACCAATAAATTTAATACCAAAGCTTAACTCGACAATAGAGCAACTGGCCGTCTATGCCGAAAGTAATGGCAAAATTAATTTACGTTCTTTGGATGCAAAACCCTTAAAAGAAAAACAATATCGCGATAAGGATATGTGGGAATGTGACATCGAAGGCAACAATTATCGTATTTTTATGATAAAAGCCGACACGGATTTTATCTTACAAAAAGCTGGGCAAGCTTTGCATAAATCAAATACCAAAATCTAGTCACCACAACCTATAAGCTTATATTTTACTATATAGCGACCAAACTTTGTCACACTAACCCCACATTGCTGGGGTTTTTTATGCAACGAAAATATTACCTAGTCTGCTATGACATTGGCGAGCCAAAACGCCAAGCCCTGTTTCGCTATACAGTCAAACGCCACTCGGTAGCAGGGCAATTTTCCGCTTATGAATGTTGGCTTACCAAGTCAGAACGCCAAGCCCTGATGGCGTTTATGCTCGGTCGGGCGGTGCTTGGCGAAGACGGCTGTGCCATTCTACAAATCGGCTCGGTATATTGGCAAAATCTACCCAAATCGCCCGTTCAGCATGCCCCACACGATACCTTAATTTATATTGGCTAACCCATCACCCAAGGAACAATCATGCGGGATATTGTCATCGACCAAAAAGGCTGTCAGTTGTCCTTTGACAGACAGCTGTTGATATTGCACCACGCCAGTTTTAGCCGTCCTGTGAGTTTGCCGTTTTCGCAGATTCAAAGCCTGACTTTAGCCAGTGCCGTTGTGTTTACCAGTACGTTATTAACCAAACTTGCTGAACATGGCATTGCGGTGGTGGTGTTGCCGAGTGGCGGCAGTGGAGCAAATGGGCAAGCGTGCTTTGTGCAAGGGCGATGGCAGGCAGGCGTGACACGTCGCCAACGCCAGTTTGTGGTGATTAATGACAGTCAGCAAGCGAGTATGTGGGCAAGCAAACTGGTTTGCCTAAAAATCCATCGCCAAGCCCAACTGCTAGGGCAAATCGCCAAGCAAAAAGCCGTCAATGCAGATACCGCCATCGCCCAATTAAACGCCACCAAATTTAAGTTATTAACTGCCGACAAACACCCCGATTTAGCCAGTTTACGGGGGATTGAAGGGGCAAGCTCGGCGGTATTTTTTCGCCAGTATCAGTCATTTTTTAACCCAAATCTCAATTTTACCAGTCGCAATCGCCGTCCCCCACTTGACCCTGTTAATACAATTTTGTCATTGGGTTATACCTTGTTACAGGGGATTTATGAGCAGGCGGTGTATGCGGTGGGCTTTGACCCATATCTTGGCATATTGCATGAGATTAGCTACGGGCGAGCATCGCTGGCGTGTGATTTTGTTGAGTTACAGCGGGGTGAAATTGAGTATTGGGTGTGGCAGTTGTTTGAGCAGGGGGTTTTGACGGTGGCGGATTTTAGTGTTCATTCTAATATCCATTCATCCACCCAACGTCCCTGCGAGCTGTTAAAGGCAGGGCGTAACCGTTTTTATCAAGCGTTTTCACAGATTAAGCCAACGTTACGTAAGACCGCTTTCCGCCAAGTGTGGCTGTGGCAAAAACGGCTGACGCAAGAGGCTTCTGCCACGCTTAACAATAATAATTTTGATTTTATGAGCGATTGGGGGGCTTAACATGCACAAACGCCATTTTTTAATCTGCTATGACATTGCCAGTCCCAAGCGGTTGCAACGCTTGCAACGCCTTGTGAGTCATCACTGCTTGCAGCTGCAATATTCGGTGTATTACGCCACGCTGTATCCGCAAGAGATGGATAAATTGATTCAAAAAATCAAGAAAATCATCAACTGTCATCATGATGATGTGCGGATTTATGATGTGCCACCGCTAGAAAATGCTTTTGTCATTGGCAAACGCTGTCCTGATGTCATGGTATTTGGTGAGCAAGGGCAACGGATGCAATGGTAAGGCTTAACGACTTACTAAAAAGGCAAAAAAGTATAAGCTTATAGAATCCAATTTTTATCCAATATAATCATAAACTAGCCATTATCAGCCGCCACACAGGAGTTTGTATGTCCAATTATTTACGCAATAGTCTAAAACGCCATGTCAATCGCCGTATCAACCGTGCGATACAACGCCAAGTTAATCAGGGTGTGGATAGCGTGCTCAATCAAGTATTCAGCACACCACGGCGGGGCTATGGCTATCGTCAGCGTATGCCGTCCGCCAATTTGTCCATGTATCCATTTTTGCCGATGGGTCATCCGTCAAGCCCAAGCCAGCGGATGACTGGTGCTATGCCGCCTTCAACCAACCCGTCAATTTATCCGCCTTGTTCGGCTTTTGATGAGCCTTATACCGAACATTCGCCCGATGAATTAGCCCAGTTTGTGCAGATGGGGCAAGATGAGTGAACAGACGATGATGAACCAGTATTTGATGAAGCAGCGCATTTTGGGCAACCAACTGATGAGCCAACGCCACCCAATCCGTCAAGTTTTGAGCGGTTTAATGTACCAAAACCTGCGGTTTTTCAGCCCACAGCTTCGCAACCTTCTTTATCATCCGATTTAGCGTTTAACCCATTTTATCAAGACAATGTTCAACCACAAGGAGCTACTATGCCGAATGTTCCATCAGCAACCAACCCTATTCAATCATCTATTAATCCTATGCCAGACCATACCACGCCCACCCAGAGAGCCAATGCCTGTTATCAAATTATTGACAATAAGGCCAATAACAATGCGGTTTTGCAAGGGGTCAGCGGATTTTTTGGTTTTATTGCAACCACAGTGGTGGATGTCGGGACGATTCCGCTGATTTATGCCACGTTGTGGAATGAGATTCGTGCGGTGTATGGTCAGCCAGAAATCGGCACGGATGATGCTTTAAAGGTGATTGCCAATATTTTGCCAGAAGTGCTTAGTGATGCCATTTTTGACAAAGTATTGGGCAATGTGCCAATTATTGGCGTGTATTTTAATGCCATTTGTGCCAAGCAGATGACTTGGCGATTAGGCACGTTATTTACGCTGTTGGCGTCTCGGGGCGAAGAAATTAGCACGGTGAAGTGTAAAGAAGCCATGATGATGATTCGGCATATGTTCCCACAAAAAGATATGTTTAGTTTTACCACGCCCGATCATGCCAAGTTTATCCAGATAGCGGAATCGGTCAGTAACACCTCGGCGGATAAGTTTAATGAAAAAGTCGAGTCGGCGTTATCGGTATTTATGGCGACTTAATCAAAGCCTTAATCTAAATTGGAGAATACCAGATGATAGACCCAATTAAGCCTTTTGCTTTTATGATAATCTCTGCTTTGATGGGTGCATTTGCCTTGACGGCTCTTTTCTTTGTGTTGTGGATTATCGCGTTAATTCACAACGGGATAAACAAATAAAGGTTTGGCACAATCCTTATTTTATATTATAATGGTGAGGTAGCCCGATGTTCGGGCTATCCCCGACGGGGTAGGTTTTGAGCCAGTTTGATGAGAATGGCTGATGCTATATTTTGCTTTGAATTGTAAAAAAGTGATGGGGAAATTGGTTATTTTTTCACCAACTTTTTGATAGATATTTGTTGATTTTTTAAATTAAGCTAATATCTTGATTTTATTGGATTTTTATCTAATAGTGCAGTTCAAAGCCTTCCCCGATTCTTAGGGGATTAAGACAGACACATGAAAACACATGTCTAACTCGTTGAAGGTTCAAAGCCTTCCCCGATTCTTAGGGGATTAAGACTCCCCTTAGACAATAAATTAAATTCAAAATATCGTTCAAAGCCTTCCCCGATTCTTAGGGGATTAAGACCAACCTTCTCACTCAGTGTGTTCTGAATGTAGGTTCAAAGCCTTCCCCGATTCTTAGGGGATTAAGACTGACACGGGCTTCCTGAGCTACCGTAGCCATCTGTTCAAAGCCTTCCCCGATTCTTAGGGGATTAAGACGTACGCGCAAATTTGAGTTTAGCACGTCTAGTAAGTTCAAAGCCTTCCCCGATTCTTAGGGGATTAAGACTGCCGCTTCTATAGTACGGATGTTGCTGTACATGGTTCAAAGCCTTCCCCGATTCTTAGGGGATTAAGACACGCTTGTTTTAATTGTTCTATCGCAATTTGCGGTTCAAAGCCTTCCCCGATTCTTAGGGGATTAAGACAGAGGCCCTCGTAGTTTTGGTATTGGCGCATCACAGTTCAAAGCCTTCCCCGATTCTTAGGGGATTAAGACACATACATAGAGTCAGTATAAATATTAAAACAAGTTCAAAGCCTTCCCCGATTCTTAGGGGATTAAGACCCAACTAAATAAGCCCATAGCTGGTTGCTAAGAGTTCAAAGCCTTCCCCGATTCTTAGGGGATTAAGACCTTGGTTGATATAGTTGATTGCGTGAGGTGTAAGTTCAAAGCCTTCCCCGATTCTTAGGGGATTAAGACAATAAAAAGCCCAACGTTAAACAGTTGGGCTTTTTATTTCTCTTAGAAAACTGATAAAGCTTGCTGGTTTTGGCCAAGTTGCTCCGTGAAGCTATGGTTTGGTGTCATTAGCTTCAGAGTGTTTCAATGTCTTTTTTTGAATGGTTTTGAGTCGCTGTAGGGCAATTCTTATGATTCGTTGGGTGCAGTTGAAGCGATCGGCTTTTTATTTTAGACATTGGGGAGTACTTTAAAAATAGGCAAAAGGGATTTTTTTTAGCCCTTGTAAATTATTGGTAACGCCAAAGAATTGTACGGTTTCGATACCGCCAAATTTTAGCCAGTATTTGAGATATTCTCGCTCGTAAACTGCACCTAGCATCATTTCTTCGTGGTTGCCCTTTATCAAAATAACATGACAAAGAGTCTGATAGTGCATGATAGCATCAAGCACGCCTTTACTATCTGCTCCTCTATCGATGACATCACCTAAATAAATCAGCGTGTCATCGAGTTGGATATTTAGGGCGGATAGCAAGGCAATGGGCTGTTGATTACAGCCATGTATGTCACCAATCTCGTAAGTTTTTGGAATGGTCATTCTGGTTGATTGAGTAACCGCTTATTTAGTATATCTATCATTTCATGTCCATGTTTTTCAATTTGAGTTTTATCCCATTCATCTGCTTTTTTCATCATGATAGCAAGTTTTATGCTGTTATATTGACTATTGCCAAAATTAGCTTTTTTAGCTTTGGGCATGTTATTGGTAAATTTGGAATTCGTGCTTGATGAAATTAGACATAAGTTTCCAAAACTATGCAAAACATCTTCTATATTCTCATCTCGATTTTCTTCCGATGGGTTTTGGGGATAGAAGTGTTCAACAGAACTTCTAAAAGTGAATCGAAAATTAGGATAGATATTACGATATTTCTTACTTTTCCAGAGTAAATAATCTAATCGGTTAAAGATGAAATTCGGGACATGTGTACCACTATTTAAATATTTATCAATTGCAGTCGTTGCAGTAATATCATGCGTATCTGATGTAATTAATTCAAAAAAATCAAGTTCATTGCCATAGTGTCCGAAATAATATCGATCACTTAACTTTTCCAAATAATCGATATAACTTTTGGCTTCTATATCTTTATCTTTGATTTTTTGATTGACTAGCCATCTTACAACAGCGTATAGCCAATTTTTATACATTCGTGATGGATTTGATACATGAAACATTGATAATAGCATAATGACATTTTGGTTTAGAGCAGCGTCGCTAAAAGTGTTGTTATATTGATAGCTACTCTTGTCAGCAGGCTTTAGCGTTAACAATGACCAATGATCATCTTTTTCTTTCGAAGTATCAGTCTTAATCACATAACGGTCAAACAAGAACCTCATTTGTAACAATAATAAGGCAAAATTTTTGATCTCAGTTTGATGGTCGTCTTTATCCAGAAACTTAAAACTTTCTAGCAAATTTCTTTCATCCAATGGAATTTTTTTAGCTGAAATTTCTTTATAAGGATATTGTTCAATATAAATTTTTAGAACATGCATTAAAAAATTCGAAAAATCAATAACGGGATTAAATCTTTCAGAAGTTTCATTTTTATTTTCTTTCTGTCCTTTAAAATGGTTTCCAATAATGTTAATAATAGTAGGCTGGAGATTGTCACGATTACCTACCTCGTCTCTGCTATTCTGTGCACTGGCTTCATTATTAAGTTTGATAAAATATTGAGAAATACTATCAAATTTATCAGGTAGTGATTGCCAGTCTTCACCGAAAAACTGTTTCCTAAATGCAGTATCAAAACCCATTATCATATAGCGATTCATATCAGAGCAAGCATCCCAAATCTTCGAGAATGCACCTTGGTCACCATTAATTTTCGATAGTTTACTCATTAATCTAGCCTTCAAAACCTCATGTTTTTCTAGCTGTTCACCTCGAGTATTCATAATTTCAAAATAATGATTTAAATCAGTTTTTGGCGGGACTTCTGTTCTAATTACTTCTACTTTGCTCAATAAAAAACTGACAAACTTATCTGGATTATTGTCATCAAGATATTTTTCAATGGCATCTATAGCATCTTTAAAATTACTGGGTAAAGATCCTGATGAATTCTTCCCAGAAGATAAATTTTCTAAAACTCTGTCTGATTCTTTGCGATATTCAAAACTAATATTGTTGGCTTCAGGTAATTTTTCTTTCAGTTGGCTATTTTTTAACACCTTGACAATAAGGGTTAACGTTGTCAAACGCTGTTGCCCATCAATGACTTCAAATTTGCCATCATCTCTTTTAAATACAATCAAACTGCCAACGTAATAGTTGTTATCAGGCGTTCTATCCATTGCATTTTTGATATCGGTTAATAATGCTTCAATTTCGACCTCTCCCCAAGCATAGTTACGTTGGTAAATCGGGATTATATAATGGTCTTGGCTTAGTAATTGTGATATAGATAAGGTATCGGGTTGACTCATTAGACATTTACTCCAAAAATCTCTTTCATTTTTTTATCAGTATTTTCAAATTCTGTATTAAACGTCATTTTAGGGAATTGTAATGCGACCTCAGGTGAGTATGCTTTTTCAATATGCTTGAGCAAGCTATCAGAGGAGATAGCATGATTTTCTATAGTTTTAAACCCAATACGACCATGATGGAATCTTAGTCTATACACCCACCAAAATGCCTTGTTAACAAAGCGTTCTAGTTCTACATCGCCAAACTTATCATAATAAGTTAATACTGTGTTTTCAAACAGCATTCTTAAATATCGGTCACCTGTACGAGAATAGCCTTGGTAATTGTCTAAAAATTGAATTAAATTTTCATTTAAAACATCATTAAAGTGCTTGCCATTAATTTTTTTAACTATTAATAGTTTACCTGTCTTGTTATTGAACAATTCATCATATAGTTTGCGGTAATGCTCGATATAAGCAAAAAATAATTCTCCGTTGATGATGGGTTGATTAATTTGAAATCCTAAGTTAAGAAGCTCAGGATTATATAAATTCGGATTGGATTGGATAAGCTGTGAAAGTAACTTTGCAGTTTTCTGGGTATGTAAATAAGGGTATTTAACTTCTTCAGAAACACCTTTAAACGTATTCAATTCTTGGCTTGTAAAGTTTTCACTCTCAAGATTATAGTGCCAACGGCGAAGACGAAATAATACCTGATTGATAATTTTGCTCAAATTTGGAGTATTTTCATCAGCTAAAGCAGCTTGTTCCCAGTTCGCAACACTCTTTAAAACCACATGTTCAGGTTTACTTTTCATTTCTCGTAGATGATACGCTTTTAATAAATCATAGGATTCTAAAGGCTTACCTCTGGAGTTTTGTGAATCAAAAAATTGGAAAGCTTCATCTAAGTCGTCTAGCTTAATGCAGACCATTTCACATTTATCTAAAATGTATTTCTTAAAATTGGATTTATCTTTTTTGTTAATATTGTCGTTAATAAAATCTTTTAAAAACTCATAGTTTTGATAGATATTTACATGGCTAGTTGTATGATTAAATTCTTCTTTCAATAACTTGATATTTTGATAATCTAACAAATGTAGAATTAGAGATAAAGTCACCAAACGCTGTTGTCCATCTACAATATTATTATCAACATCAGACTGAACTTCTTTATGCATTTTATTACTATGGTGATATAAAACAATCGTACCAATACGATAAATAATATTTTGTTTAAAGTGCTTCAATAGATCAATAATAAGCTGTTGTGCATGATTAACTTGCCACTTATAGGGGCGTTGATATTCAGGTATTCTAAGATTTATATCAAAAATTTCTTGAATTTTTTTGATAGTGGCTTTTGCTTCAGACATTTATTTTTTTCTCCAAATCAATTAGGACTTCCAAAGCCCCCAAATCTACACCATAGCAATTTAACTTATCAGGCACTTGCGGTTCTCGTATATTAATACGCAGTAGACTTACCGATTCATTTATTGGATGCTTGACCAATCGCTCACCAAAATTACGCACACTGGGCACAGCTGTCCCTGCCCCTAACTCAACAATAGCTAGATTTTTAACTTGTTTCAGCCAAGCAATGAGTTTCTGTTCTTTTTCATCTTGCATTTGCGATTGCCAATGCCAATCGCTAAACATCAAGATATTGGGGCGCGCCATACCACCACAGTGTGGACAGGTTGGAAATTCATTGATTAGCTGGCAATACTCTTCATTGACTACGGGCTTAAAATCGTCCGCTAACCAAATAGCTTGCGTGCAATTATCCAAACACTGCAACCAATGAATCGAACCATGACATTCAAATACTTGGCCATCCTCAAATCCAACTTTTTGAAATTCACCATCGACATTACTGGTAAACACAAATGAGCCATGTATTAGACTTGGCAAGGTATCTGACCATTGTTTGAGTATATAGAAACCTTGATGGGGTTCGACTACTCGGTAAGCATTGAGCCTGAGACCATAAAACCCCCAAGCCAATTTTGGATTGGTGTGGAACAGTTCTGGCGTCGCCATATCGACAAAGCTTTTGCCCAGATGCTTGAGCGGTGGATAGGCTTTCCAAAATCCTTGGTCACCTCGAAAGTCTGGCAAGCCTGAATCCACGCCCATCCCTGCGCCTGCGGTGATGAGTAAGCCATCAGCTTGTTTAAGATGTTCAGCAAAATGGGTTAACTTGGTTGTATTATCCATTTTTATTCCTTTGCTGTTGTCGTTTAAGATATTCACGAATTGAATTACCTGCTATTTGCGATGGATTAGGTGTTTTCTTTGGTATATTCTGTTCTATAGTAACTGGTTTAATATCATTTTCTTTATCGGCATAAATTAAAAACATACAGATACAGCAACCCTGTTCATCTTTTTCCCAATAATCAAATTCTTCAAACCAATACAATTGATAAAATATATTAGCGGGATCAATGTTTAAATTTTCTTGAAGGCGTTCGGTAATATACGCCAGTTGGTCAAAACCAAAGCTATCGTCAGCAAGCGTATCAACCATGACAGCTTTTAAGAAAAAATCACTTTTTATGGTAGGTAATTTTGCTATTAGCTTATCGCAAGCGTTTGCCACATAATTTTTATCAGTGGCAAAACCTTGAATGAATTGGAGATGCTTTCTCTTGTGAATGGCTGACCTTATGTCATTCCATTCAAAACCCATAAAACTATCATTAAGAACCAATGACTTAAAAGCAAACATAACAATTTCTATTTCATGGGGTAAACAAGTAATTGCATTGTCCGCTAGTTTCAAGCACGCCAAATCTTTACCAGTGCCATTAATCGCAATCAAATAATCCGTTTGCGCCTGTATCCGATAGCGTTGCAAATCTGCCAAATTAATATCATCACTCGCCACAAAAAAAGTGACTTCATTTTTGCCATTGGCAATTTTATGTGGTTCATATTTATCGACTTTTACAATGTCACTATCAAATACTGGCGAATTATCTTCCATTTCACACACGCCTTTTCGCTTTAACGCTCATCAAACCTTACTAAAATTGCCGTTGCATTATCATACGCACGACCTTCAGAGGCATAAATCTGCTTACGTAACTGTTTAAGCCAGGCTTGCAAATCGGTATGTTTATCAATCCCTTGCCACTCATCGCAAAGTACCAAATCATGCACGCCATCGGTACATACCACTAAGCAATCACCTGATGAGACCTTTAACGTTTGACTGTCAAAAGTAGGCATTGGATTACTGTCTAAATCACTATCAGCAATCAAACAATCAGTTAACGCATACATAGGACTTGCCATACCGTCTTGGTTATATTCGCCAAAGTCGGCTTGGCGATTTTCTGCTGCGGCTTGCTCATCTACCAGTTGATTCAGCAAATTATGATCACGAGTGATACATCGCCACGTTTTTGTATTAGCTGAAAAATGATAGACACGACTATCACCAATATGTTTGATAACCACAGATGAATTGGACTGGTTGTCCTTTGCAAACGTTCGATAGACCAAAGCAAGCGTCGCGGATGCCCCATAATAACGTTTTGGCAAGGTTGCCACTTTCTCATAGATTTTTGAAACCTCCATGACAGCCGATTGATTAGGATTATCTAGGTAAGTTTGCCACAATTGTTTGACCGTCTTCATCGCTTTAAGGCTAGCAACTTGCGAATAATCTGACTGTGAGACACCATCGGATACCGCAACACAAAAGGCGTCATCACATCGATGCACAGGTGTGATACCAAGCGCTTCTTGGTAATAATCATCAACAAAGAAAAATGCGTCTTGCTGCAAGCCGTTGCTGGCATTGCCTTGGAAAGTGATTGCACAAAGCGTAGTAGGTATTCTGGTCATATCACGAGTCGAGTAAGAAGGTTAATCTGATTATAACCGTAAAGTTGGAAAAATATATGCTAGGTTTCTTTATTCGATATAGTCTGTATTTTTATACATTTGAAACCTTTGCACGAAAAAATGCACAAAAGTTTGTAAAAGTGATATAATACAGTAAAATCAAACAGATAGCAAAAGACACGAATATGGCATGGAAACAAACAGGGCAACTGTCCCTAGCAGACAGTCTCATTAACGGACACAAAGCCATCGAAGAACTCGATGAACTACACGACCTTATAAACTGGCAAGCTATCGAACACACCCTACGCCATGTCCATAGCAGTAACCGTGGCGAAAGTGCCTTTCATCCTGTCATCATGTTTAAAATCTTGTTACTACAAAAACTCTATAACCTATCTGACCCAGCCATGGAAAAACAGCTAGCACGAGACTTACTATTTCGTCGCTTTGTTGGATTATCACTTACCGATAACGTACCCGACCACAGCACCATCTGGCGATACCACAAACACCTAGGTGAACTTGGACTCATTGAACCCTTATTCAACCAAATCAATGAGCAACTAGCCGAGCAAAATATCATCATCAAAGCAGGCAGTGTTAGCATCATTGATGCCAGTATCGTCGAAGCCAAAAACAAACGAGCTAAAAAAGGCAAACATACCAACAATACTCAAGACAGACAAGCCGCCTACGTCAGTAAAAAAGACAGTACAGGGACACTCAAAACCACCTATGGCTATAAAATCCATCTTAACTGTGATGAAGACAGCTTTGTCAAAAAGATTCAAACCACCCCTGCTAATGTCCATGATTCACAATGTTTTACCACGCTTTTAACAGGTGATGAATCTGCCGTTTACGCCGACAGTGCGTATAAAAGCCAAGCCCATGACGACTATCTTGCCGAGCATGAACCGCCTATCAACAATCATATCCATGATAGGGCATGGCGTAATACACCACTTACTAAAGAGCAGAAACGTACCAATACCCAAAAGAGCCAAACCAGAAATACGGTAGAACGGGTATTCGGTCATTTTAAACTGCATTATGGCATGAATAAGGCTCGTCACCTTGGGTTAATGCAATTTCATACCAGTACTTTGCTTGCTAGCATAGTGCATAATTTAAAAACTGCCCTAGGCTTGAAGCGAAAATATGGGGTCGCTTAGGGTTATTGTGTCT
>NZ_JCADBW010000020.1:0-40120 GCF_059264685.1 Faucicola sp. SE7633
AGTCTTTGCCGACACTGCCGCACGCGGCAAAAGCAGCATGGGCTGGTTTTATGGCTTTAAACTGCACGTCATCATCAATGACCAAGGTGAGCTTGTCAATCTCACCGTCACAGCAGGCAATGTGGATGACAGAAAACCTGTGAAACAACTGTGCGATATGACCGTATTTGGTAAACTGTTTGGTGATAAAGGCTATATTGATAAATCCCTAACTGCTTGGCTGGATGAGCATTTGGAAGTTGAGATGATTACCAATGTCAAAAAGAACATGAAAGCTAAGGACATTGCTTGGCTAGATAAGCGATTACTCAAACGCCGTTTCTTGATTGAGACGGTGTTTGATGAGTTAAAGCATATTTGCCAAATTGAGCATTCAAGACATCGTAGCTCTGCTGGGTTTATGAGTAATTTATTGGCAGGACTGATTGCTTATTGCCACCAAGCCAAGAAGCCTACGCTAAAGAATGTGCTGATTGGGCATTCTTTACCACAGGTTGCTTAGTTTGTGATAGCTTTCAATGAGTTAGGCTGTGACTTATGTCGAACTGGGGTTAAAAATACGCAGATAAGCGGTGAGATTGGTCATTTCGTCACACAGCCACGCTTTGCTATCCACAGGCTTAGTGCGTGGGCAACTGCTTATCTGGGCGCGCCAACTGGCGCACGGCTTGCCATGTCACGCTGACACCGCTTTTGCCAACCACCAACGCGACCAACAAACTTGCCAGCGCATCGACCCACTGCCAACCAAATATCAGCAGCGCAAGGCTTGCCACAATCACCGCCAGTGACCCCAACGCATCGGCAATCACGTGCGCATAAGCAGCTTGCATGTTGAGGTTATCGTGTTCACCATGCTGCATGAGCTTCATCACGCCGATATTGACCATCAGCCCCACCACCGCCACGCCCAGCACGGGCAGCCCGTCAATCGGCTGCGGCTGATAAAACCGCTGCACCGCCTCAACAACCACCCAAACCGCAATCACCAACAGGCTGATACCGTTCACCAATGCCAACCACAAGGACAATTTATCACCGTGTTTGCCGCGCCCTTGCACCCACACCGCAAGCCCTGCCAATGCCAGCGATAAGCTGTCATTGAGCATATGCCCTGCATCCGCAAGCAGCGCCAAGCTACCAAACAGCTTGCCTGTGATGGCTTCAATCAGCATAAAGCCTGTGATAATGGCAAAACTGAGCCACAAAATCCGCTGATTGCGCGGTACATGGCTGTGCCCGTGGTGGCTATGGCTATGCCCATGGCTGTGTGGATGCGTGTGGTTGTGTGAGTGTTTGGACAAATCGGGCATGGCAATTCCTTGAACAGTGAGGCCTTTATTGTAGCCGATTTTGCCCACGTTGTTATCAGCTAAACAGTTATTGGTACGTGTGTTTGTGTAAATCCGTCATTGACCTGAACAACAACGCAAAGATTGGCAGATTTTTAGATGGCAGCATGATTGGTCGGCGTGGCAAGTGCGCTGACAAGCTCATGGGTCAATGCCTCGATTTGTGCAGCCGCAAGCGGTGCAGGTGTGCGCACGATAAACATATCCTCGGCGCGCTCGCCTAGCGTGGTGATACGGGCAAACTGTACAGCAACGTCGTGCGCCAACAGCACACGGCTAACCCGCGCCAGCAATGCTGGCTGGTCAAGCGTTTCAATCGCCAAGGTGTATTGTCGCGCCGTGGCGGTTGGACGGATGGTGACGCGCGTGGGTACATCAAAGTGGCGTAGTTTGCGGGGCAAATTTTTGTCGGTCAAGGGCGGAATTTGCTGACTGGCAAATCCTTGTTGCAAGCGCGTGCGCAGCGTGGCTTGGCGGTGGGTATCCACCAGCAAGGTATTTTGACGGTCTAGCACGACATAAGAGTCAAGCGCGATACCGTTGTGGCTGGTGATGACGCGCGCATCCAATACATCCAGCTGCATGGCATCCAACACCGCCACCGTCACGGCAAACAAGTTGGGTTGATCGGGTGTATAAATAAACACTTGCACGGCATCAAGTGCCAACTCGTGATGCTCACGCAGGGCAATCAATGGCACGGTGGGGTACAAGTCGGTTGCTGGTTGATTCTCATCCGCCGCGTTTTTGCTCGCAGCGGCATGGGCAACTATCGCTTTGGCGTGCCACACGATATCGGGCGCAATTTCACGTAAAAAATAATCCTCGCCCAGCGCGTGCCATAGCTCATCGATTTGTGCCAAATCATCGGTAGCAAGTGTTGGGTCAGCTTGCAGCAGTGCGCGCGCACGCGTCTGTTTGGCGTGAATCAAGTCTTTACGCCCCTGCTCGCCCGTGTAGGCAGGGGTATCGCCATCGGCAAGCAATAGCTGGCGCGTCTGGTGATACAACTGGCGCAGCAAGGTTGCGCGCCAACTGTTCCAAATCTGGGCATTGGTCGCGGTCATATCCGCCACCGTCAGCGCGTACAGATAGTTTAGATGGGTGACATCGCCCATCGCCGCCGCAAACGCGGCAATCACGTGTGGGTCAGAGGTGTCTTTTTTTTGTGCTGTCATCGACATCAACAAATGCTGCTCAACCAACCACGCCACCAGCTGGCTATCGGCAGCACTCAAACCATGCGCCGTACAAAATGCCAATGCTTCAGCCTGCCCCAATTCGCTGTGGTCACCGCCGCGCCCTTTGGCAATATCATGAAACAGCGCCGCCAACGTCAAAAGCACTTTGCGCGTGATACCGCGATAAATGCTACTCACCAGCGGATAATCGCCCGTGTAGCGCGCATCAGTAAAGCGGTGCAGCACACGCACCACGCGCAGCGTATGGGCATCGACGGTATAACGATGAAACAAATCATACTGCATCAGCCCTGTGATATGGGCAAATGCAGGAATATACCGCCCAAGCACACCATACCGCTTCATGGCTTGCAGACGATGAAACAGCAGATTTTGCTCAACCAAATTTGCCATAAACAGCCCACGGTGATACGGGTCTTGGCGAAACGCTTCATCAATACGCGGCACGGCAGCAAGCAGCGCGCGTGCCGTTGCGGTCTCGATATACTTGATGTCATATTGCCCCATCAACAAAAACAGGCTCAACATCGCCGATGGCGTTGCCATGAACACGCGGTCATGCCGCATGGCAATTTGTTTGCCATATTGAACAAATTGCGCGTTCAATGGCGTACGGGCAACGGCTGATACCTCGGTGGCAACCAACACTTGCTCAACATGCTGGCAAATCAGCTCGCACCGTGTCGAAACCGCCATCGCGCGGCGGTAGTAATCGCGCATCATGCGCTCAACGGCGGCATTTGGGCGGTCATCGGGCGCGGCGTGATAACCCATGCGCTCGGCAACGCTGCGCTGATAATCAAACAACAAGCGGTTTTCGTTGCGCCCTGTGATGTGGTGCAGATGATGGCGCACTTGCCACAAAAAGCCTTCCGCCTCGTGCAAGCTTTGGTATTCACGCGCGGTAATAAAACCTGCCTGCATCACCGTCGCAAGCACCGCCTCAAGGTCTGCCGCGGCAAAATAACGCAAGCAAATCCAACGCACGGTTTGGATATCACGCAGGCCTCCAGGGGCGTGTTTGATGTCGGGTTCAAGGTTGGACTCGGTCGCGTCATGCTTGCGATAACGCGCGCGCGTCTCATCCATTTTGGCCATAAAAAAATCCGCCACCGTCCACGCCTGCCATGCCATGCGGTGCAAATCGGCAAGTAACGCCGCGCCGTTTGCCGCATTTTTTGCCAGCAGCACACGCGCCTCAAGCAGACTGGTCGCCACCGTGATATCGGCGCACGCGGCCGCGCAATCGCTACGGCTGCGCACCGCCAGCGCAGGGGTAATGCCGCTATCCCATAAGCTTGCGGCAAACTGACAAATGCGCTCGTAGGTGTCCTCGCTTGGATTATCCGCTGTGATGAGCAAACAATCCACATCAGAATACGGGTGCAGCTCGCCGCGCCCATAGCCGCCTGTCGCCAGCAGGGTAACCTCGTCTACCGTCAAGCCGCTGTGTACCAACAACGCATGCAACAAGCTGTCCATCGCCATACAACGCGCCGCCACCACCGCGCGGATGTCGCCTGTTGCACGTAATGCCGCATCTAGCCGCGCCTCGATGGTACGCAGCCAGTCAAGCACGCCCAAATGCTTGGCATCGGTCAAACAAAGCGGTGGTAGGCGGTCAAATAGCGTGGTGGCGGTAGATGATAGGTGCATGGGTTTTGCCAAAGTCATAATTTTGGTAAAGACGTTACTGTACGCTGTTTGCCTAGGGTTTGGCAACCGCTAAAACTTTGGCATTGATGATAAATGGCTGACCAAAAAACCGCGTGAATTTTTTGAACCACAGGGGTTGGTGGTACTACCCTAGCTGGCGGATCTTTGTGTTGTCCTGTGGCGTTCTCTGTGCGTTTTTGCCCCCTATCTAAATTTGCTTTGAAAAGCTCACGTTCAGCACATTGTTATTCCCATAATTCATCATGGTATTTCTTGCCTGTTGCTCATTCGCTGTTAATTTTGGCTCTCTTGGCTCTCTTGGTTTTGTTGCTCCGCTTCTGCTCTCGCTTTGGCTCGATGTTGAAATGCTTTTTTGAAGTAATCCGCCCCTTTATTGTAATCCGCCCCTTTATTGTTGTAGGCTATTAACTCTTGTTCTTGTTTGTCGGTCAGTTTGATTTTGCCGATATGGTCTTGTTCAGTTTTTCTTGTTATCAAAAGCAAATGGGCGTGGAAATTGCGATTATCGCCTTGCTTATCGGGTGCATGAACCGCCATATCAACCGCTATTTGATATTTCTCACTCACATACTCCGAAAAATTCCCTTTACTCTCTGCCATGCTGTGCTAAAATTGGTCTGGTTTCAATGGGATAAAGTCGAATAATGGCAACTCTACAACAACAGATAGCTCAAAAGCAAGAAAACGTCCAAAAAATTATATTAGGTGGCATGGTTCTATCAGTCGCTCGTAACAATCCCCAGTTCGCCCAAAATCTGCTAAGTATGATTAATCAAGCAGTAATCGGGATACAGACAAAAAATGTCTTAAGCGTATTATTATCGAACTACAACAAATTATTAGTCAGAGAGACAAACAATAACAATGCAAAAAAATCCCTAATAAATAGGCTAAAAATTTTAAATCAACTATTCATCAATATAAGTTCATCAAAGCACTTAAAATATAAAAGTCGTAATTTAGGAAAAGATATCTGTTTGGTTATCAATCCTAGACAAATATTTGATGTGGTTGCTCCTTTAAATGTAGTTGCTCCTTTAAATAAGGCAAAAGGCATTAAAATTAGACAAAAGATAAGAGAGCGAGTAGAAGCTTATAATGGATTTCCTGCCCCAAAGGAATTAGGCTTTTTTGGTGATAAAGATAATTTGGAGTGGAAACAATATCAACTTTGTGAGGAAGGCGGTCTTGAAAATATAAAATGTCCTTTGAGTATTCACCCAGTTAAACAAGGGGCAGAAAATGATTGATTTTGCATTATTAACGACTTATATCCTATCTATCGTACTTTTTTTAGGTACGCCTGGTCCAGTTACTGTACTAGTAGTTAGTGCAAGCATTAAAGATGGTTTTCTTGCAGGTTTAAAAACTGTTATGGGAACTAATACAGCTTCTTTAATTTTGATTTTTATTTCTTTTATCATAATTAAAGGTGTATTCTCTATAAGTGAGATAGCTTTAAATTGGCTAACTCTAATAGGGTCTTTATATTTATTATACTTTTCAATAGGTATCATACGAGACAAAGTGGATATACAAAGAACTATTGATGAGAATTCTAATAAAATTACGAAAAATCACTTTAAAGATGGTTTTCTCATAGGTATTTCTAATCCCAAAGACATATTATTCTTCATCGCTTTTTTCCCAATGTTTTTGAGTGTTTATCCAAACAACATAGGTATATCTATGTTTATCCTAGTGATTATTTGGATAATACTAGATTATTCTATTCTTTCTACCTACTCTTTTGTTTTTTCAAAAATAAGTAATAATAAGATTGTCAATATTATAAATAAGCTCTCTGGAATGATTTTATTACTTGTAGCTTTATATGCAATATACAAAATGATAAACACTTTATATCTTTTTTATTTAAATTAATCTTAAAAAACCGTCCTTCTGGACGGTTTTTTCTTTTATTTTTTCAAAATTTTTAACAAAAAATCTTTTTTTATCTTTTTAAAGCTTTTGTCTTTTTTAGAAAGTCGTTGAAAGTCTTATGTGTATTGGGATTGTAAGGGGTAAAATGACGACAGCCGCGCATTATTGCGCTGGTTTTGCGTTGCGTCTAGACTTTATTTTGCTTAGGGCGGTACGCATGGGTAAGCTGTTGGGCAACGAAGCTGACCGTATCGGCAGGCTGTTCACTGGCAACTTGGCGCAATAGCCGTGAGGGCGCATGGGTCAGGGTTTGGGTCAGCTGATGGGTTAGCTCAGTGATGACCGATTCGGCAGGCTGCCCATCGGCAAGACGTTGTAGCGAGTGCGCAAGCAAACGCTCGGCATGGTGCTGTGCTTGCTCGCGGTAGTCGTGGATATCTTGCCCCACACGGCGCACCAAAATTCGCCGCTCGATACCAACCACCAATTGGCTGACCAACAATTCTGCTTCAACCGCCGCTTGGCGACGTTGTTCTAAATTGCCTGCAATGACGTGTTGTAAATCATCTATCGAATACAAATACACATCGTCCAAACCACCAACGCTTGGCTCGATATCGCGCGGTACGGCTAAATCTACCATCAACTGTGGACGATAACGGCGTTTTTTTTGCGCCTGTTTGACCATTTTTTTGTCAATCAACGGGTACAAGCTGCCGCTACAACTGGTCACGATATCCGCCAACGGCAACGCCTCAGGCAATTGAGCAAGGCTGATTGTGTCAATCTGTGCCACCATGCCGCGTAATGCGTCTGCCAGCAGCTGCGCACGGGCAGGGCTACGATTACAAATGATGACCCGCGCCACACCTAAGCCTACGATATTGGTCGCCACCAGTCGGTTCATCTCACCTGCCGCTACCACCAATAGCGTGGTGGTGGCAGGTTTATCAAAAATTTGCGTGACCAATCGTGCGGCGGCAAACCCAAGTGACACAGCTTGTGAGCCAACCTGTGTTTCGCTGCGCACTTGTTTGGCGGCGGCAAACACCTGCTGCACCAACCAACCGAGTTTAGGCGACAAGCCGCCTGCGTCTTCGGCTTGCAGCACAGCGGATTTAATTTGCCCCAAAATTTGTGGCTCGCCTAAAATCATTGAGTCAAGCCCCGATGCCACACGAATCCAATGCGTCAAGGCTTGTGTGTCTTGATGGCAGTACAGATGCGGCGTGATTTGCTGTGCATCAATATCTTTAAACTGCGCCAGCCACGCAATGACACGCGCGGTCAGGTCATTCATGGCTTGCCCATCGGGCGCAAGAACGTACAGCTCGGTGCGGTTACACGTTGAAACAATCACCGCACCTGCCGTCAATTTCGCCAGTTGTGCCAACGCCGTTGGGATTTCATCACCAACAAACGCCAGTCGCTCGCGCAGCGCAACCGGTGCAGATTTGTGATTAACCCCAAGAACAAACAGCCGCATAAGCCAGCCTAATCCCCATGCCCGCGCCGATTCCCATTCATCGGCGGCACTGCAACCCACGCATAAAACTTACGCGCGCTTGGTTGAAAAACGTGTATTATACCATGTTGCGCCTAGCAGCAAAACCTTCAACCCCCGTCGGGTATTTTTCTGTCACTGGCGTGCCCGCCGTCACTAAGCTGTGCTATTTTCGGCGTTAAAATCACGTTATAATACGCTTCATGCTGATTTTTTGATAAAATATTTAATAAAATTTTTATTGTTTTATCTTAAGTGTTTAATTGATATCGCTTTAAAAATTTGTTGCCAATTTGTTTGTTTATGTGTCAAGCAGATGTGGCCATCAAGTAGATTTGACACAAGAAACCAACGCCATGAACTTGCCTGTGCCAAGCTTATACCCACCTTTGCCAACCGTTACTGACGCGCTCAAGCGTGTGGCTGTTGGCATGGTGTTGGCAGTGGGCATGGGGCAAATAAACGCCGCGCCTATGCAAACGTCAACGCATACACAAGCCTCAGCGCATACAAGCGCGGCATCAGCCATCACGCCTGCCGCCAACCCAACCGCAGCCAGCCAGCCTGCGCTATACAACATTATGCTGGCTGAATTTGCTGCCCAACGTGGTGATATCGGCAAGGCATTGGCAATTTACCGTCAGCAAGCGTTTTTGGAAAATGCCGCGCCTGTGTTTGAGCGCGCACTGGATTTGTCGCTGCGCTATGACACGCCTGACAGCGCCTTAACCTTTGCTCATGCGTGGCAGACTCAGCATCCCGATGATGTGCCTGCGCTGTTTTACGTCACGTATTTGGCGCTCAAAGCCCATCAGTACGAACTGGCAGGTGAGCGACTCAACGAGATTTTGCAGTACGACCCCAACGCCGATTTGAGCCAAATTTTGGCAGGGATTTATCCGACCGATCGCCAGTCACAGCGCGAACTGCTAGACACGTTACAAAAACTGGATATCAAAACCAATCCAACGCTGCTCGTGATGAAAGCAGGTTTATTGTTGCAGTTTAATGAATCGCAAGCCGCGCTAGATGCCATCAACAGGGCGTTAAAACAACGTCCTACCAGCCCTGCGTACTTAACACTTAAAGCCGATATTTTGCAGACATTGGCACAGCCTGCTGAGGTCAAACGCTTTATTGCCGAGGCACGACGCACCCTACCCGACAACAAAAGCCTGTTTTTGTACCAAACGCGGTATTTGATTGAACAAGGCGACACATTGGGTGCATGGCAGAACTTGAACGATGACAAAAACCGCCCGTTTTTGGCAGATGATGACATCAAGCTGTTGGCAGGATTGGTTGGTATCGACAGCCAGCGCTACACAGATGCCGAGCACTGGCTGACTGAGCTGACCCAAAGCCCCGAATACCGCAGCCAAGCCTACTACTATTTGGCGACCAGTGCCGAACGCCAACACCAAGATGACCGCGCGATTGCCGCGTATGCCAACGTCATGCAGCCTGATTTGGTCTTGGCAGCGCGTAAACGCCAAATCAATCTGCTGATAACACAACAGCGCTACAGTGAGGCACTGGCAAGCGCGGTCAAATTGCGCCGCGATTTTGACCGTTTTGCCGCACAAAGCTATATTTTAGAAGCCGATGTGTGGGCACGTACAGGGCGACGCGAACAAGCCATCAACACGCTTAACAGCGCACAGGCTGCCTTGCCCGACAATCGTGATATCGTGTTTGCCAAAGTGCTATTGATGCCCGACACCGACCCTGCTGCCAAGCTGCCTTTGCTTACCGAACTTGTGCGCACCGCGCCCAACCAAGTCGATTATCAGCTAGAGTACGCGCGCACATTGGTTAGCCTCAAAACCCGTAGCGATGAAGTAAACGCCTTATTAATGCCGCTGATCAATGACCGCGAGGTTGGTTTAAAGGCGCGTCAAATTTTGGCGCAACAAGCCTTACACCAGCAACAATATACGCAAGTGGTGAATTTACTAGAGGATAATTTTGACATTTTGCCCGATATCATCAGCGGTTTGTTGCTGCGCGAGGCGTACAACAAACTTGGCAACCGCGCAGAAGCCACACGCGTGGATAAGATTTTACAGGACTTATTACAGTCGGGCGAACGCTGACCATCACCCATCACTGATCACCCACTGACTGCTAAGCGATTGGCTTTTGTACCAACAAGTTGTGTTATGATACACGTTTTTCAACCGTCTAATGGTTAGTACCTATGCGCCCAATTTATCCTGTTTTATTGCTGACCAGTTTGCTTACCGCGTGTCAAACCACACCCAAACGCCCTAGTCCTGCGCCGCTACCTGTGCCTGCCGCACCTACCCCGACATCTAGCGCACCTGTGGTTGTCGTGCCAACGACCAGTCCAATTGTCGCCGCCGAAGCCAACGCCAAAACCACGCCTGTTAGCACCACCCAGCCTATCCCACCAAGCTTTAACATCAACGGCAAATTGGGCTTTAATAGCCCCAAAGGTGGCGGTAGCGCGCTGTACACCTGGGTGCAATCAGGCGTTAGATTTGATATTGAATTGACCGCACCGTTTGGCATGGGGCAAACTCAAATCCACTACGATGGCACCTCCGCGACGTTGACCGATGGCAAACGCACACGCCAAGCCGACAGCCCAGAGGCATTGCTGCGCCGCATGTTGGGCTTTCAAGCACCGATTTCACAACTACCGTTTTGGATGATGGGGCAACCTGCGCCCAGTGACAATGCTGCCGAGCGCGACGCGCAAAACCGCCTAACCCGAGCCACCAATGGCGATTGGCAAGCCGCGTTTGATTACGCGACCCAAAATGCCGCGCCCAACACCCTACCCAGCCGTTTGGTCTTAACCCACCCTGCTGGCTATAAGGTGGTGATGACAATTAACCACTAAACGGCTCTTAGTCATCCAGCAATATCCGCCTGCGCATGCGCAAACGGGATACACGCCGCCAACGCGCTGCAGTCTTGCCCACGGGCGCGTTGGACAAAAAAATCCTGCACCATTTGCGCTTGCTGCTCAACACCATATGCCAAAAACGGCTTACCCGTTATGAGCTGATAGCGATAACGGCGGTCAAACGCGGCGCGGCGCAATACCGCAATGCCTTGCTGTAGTTGCCACACGTGGGTCAGCTCATGCACCAACCACGACTGCTGGGCGATGCTTTGTTGGCTAAAATCTGCCACCCAGTCATCGGGATGAAAGTAAATGTTGCCATTGGGGCTTACGGCGTAATGCTTGAGTACCCACCACGCGGTTTTTAGCCGTATATCATCGAGTGCCAACGAGTCGCCAAACACACTGTGGGCAATGGCGCGTTCGCCTGTTGTCAAAAGGCGCGATTGTTGGCTACTTCTTTTTAAAATAATTTTTTTCATATTGGCTTATCATAAGTTTTACAAAAAGCGTCGTTGTTAGATTTTAACCATCATTGAATCGAAAAAAAATTCTTGACTTTTCTTATAAATCGGATATATTACTCATATCCGACCCATAGCAGTAAGCCTTTTAGATTATCCATAAAAGTGCCGAGCCTTTGGGTCTTTTTTTTGTTCAAATTTGAGTGGCTTTAATGTCTACAGCAGTTTTTATTGATGGCGGTTTTTTTATTAGACGGGTTAGATATTTTGAACCAGAACATGCGTTCGATGCTAAATATATGACAAAGCTGGCATTTAGTATGACGATTGCACATATGAAAAATAAAAATAAAGAAGATGATGATTTATATCGTGCATTTTTTTACGATTGTCCTCCGCTTGAAAAAAAAATGCATAACCCAATTTCTAACAAGTTAGTTGATTTTTCCAAATCTGATGAAGCGATTTTTCGGCGTGCTCTTCATGCCGAGCTAGTCAAAAAGCGAAAATTTGCCTTACGGCTCGGGCGGCTATCGGACACAGGTACAGTTTGGCAAATTAAACCCGATATTCAACAAAAACTATTAAAAAATAAAATACGTTGGGACGAATTAAAAGAAGAAGATGTAAAAATGAATGTGATACAAAAAGGCGTAGATATGCGTATTGGGCTTGATATTGCCTCAGTTACACTAAAAAAACAGGTTGATAAAATCGTTCTTATCTCAGGGGATTCAGACTTTGTGCCTGCTTCAAAACTTGCTCGCCGTGAAGGAATTGATTTTGTCCTAGATCCTATGGGTCAGAATATTGCTGAGGATTTATTCGAGCATATCGATGGCTTAAGAAGCGCTTATACACAGCGCAAGCAAAAAGAAAAGTCCTAATACACTGATTTATCCCATGAACCCCCAAATTCCGCTTGCCCAACGTATGCGCCCACAACAACTTGCCGACATCATCGGGCAGCGGCATTTGCTGGGCAATGATGCACCGATTGCGCGGATTGTTGCGCAGGGCTATTTGCCGTCGATGATTTTGTTTGGTGAAGCAGGCATTGGCAAAACCACGCTGGCGATGCTGCTTGCCGATGCGGTCGGGCGTGAGTTTCGTCCGTTGTCGGCCATTCGCGCAGGGGTCAAAGAGCTACGCGCCGCGCTTGAGGTGGACAACGCAGGTGGTGGTTTGTTCGCCGCGCCGCCTGTGGTGTTTGTGGATGAAATTCATCGGTTTAACAAAGCGCAGCAAGACGCGCTGCTTGGCGCGGTGGAAGCAGGCGATATTACCTTGATTGGTGCAACCACCGAAAACCCATCATTTAGTGTCAATAACGCGCTGCTGTCACGCTGTCAGGTGTATCGCTTGCAGCCACTGACCGATGACGACATTGACGCGATTTTGCAACGCGCCATCACGCAAGATGGCGTATTAAGCCAGCAGCCCATCGCGCTGCGCCAGTCTGACGCTATCAAAACGTTGGCGCAAGGCGATGCGCGTAAGGCATTGAATTTACTTGAGCTTAGCATTCAAGCGCAAACTTCTGCCGATCCAAACGCGCTGATTGTCGTTGATGATGCAGCGGTCAGTCGGGTGACAGGTGCGGCACTGGTGCGTTATGACCGCGACGGCGACCAGCACTATGATATCGTCTCCGCCATGATTAAATCGATTCGCGGCAGTGATCCCGACGCGGCGTTGTATTGGATGGCGCGGATGTTGGTGGCAGGTGAAGACCCTGCGTTTGTCGCGCGGCGGTTGGTGATCGCAGCCAGTGAGGATATCGGGCTTGCCAACCCCAACGCGCTGCTGTTGGCAGACACCGCCTTACGCAGCGTGCAAAGCATTGGCATGCCTGAGGCGCGGATTATCTTGGGGCAAGTGGTGGTGTATTTGGCGACCAGTGCCAAATCCAACTCAAGCTATCGCGCCATCAATCAAGCCATGGCACTTGCCGAGCGTGACCAATCGCCCGTACCGCTGCACCTGCGCAACGGCGTAACAGGCTTGATGAAAGCGCAAGGCTATGGCGCGGCGTATGTTTATCCACACGACCACCCCAACCACTACTACCCCCAGCAGTATTTGCCCGACAGCCTTGTCGGCACGCAGTTGTATCACTTTGCCGATAATGCCAAAGAGCAACAAAGCTACGCCTTTATGCAATGGCTCAAGCAGTCCGCACAACCTGATTCTTAACCTTTTTTGCCCTGACGCTTTTAACACAAACACCCAACTTTGCCCCTGCGACGCGCGCCAATTCGTTCTATAATAATCGCTAAATTTAAACGATTTTCATTTATCCCATTGGGTGTTAGCCAACATTTAAACAGTTTAAAAACAGGTGACGTATGGCTCTTGACAGTATTTCTGCAATCATCGATGACATCAAAAACGGCAAAATGGTCATTTTGATGGACGATGAAGACCGCGAAAACGAAGGCGATTTGATCATGGCGGCAACGCATGTGCGCCCCGATGATATCAATTTTATGATCACCCACGCGCGCGGCTTGGTGTGCTTGACGCTGACCGAAGCGCGTTGCCGTCAGCTTGATTTGCCGTTGATGAGTGACAAAAACGGTGCTAAATTTAGCACCAATTTTACCTTGTCGATTGAGGCGGCAGAAGGCGTGACCACGGGCATCTCGGCGGCTGACCGCGCACGCACCGTGCAAGCGGCGGTATCGGCAACCGCTAAGCCGTCAGACATCGTCAGCCCTGGGCATATTTTTCCCATCATGGCGCAAAAAGGCGGCGTGTTGCACCGCGCAGGCCATACCGAGGCAGGCTGTGATTTGGCGCGGCTGGCAGGGCTTGAGCCTGCGGCGGTGATTGTTGAAATCATCAACCCCGATGGCACGATGGCGCGGCGCGATGATTTGGAAAAATTTGCCGCCGAACACGGTATCAAAATCGGTACGATTGCCGATTTGATTAACTACCGCATTACCCACGAAAAAACGGTAGAGCAGGTGGCAAGTTTTGCCCTCAATACCGAGTTTGGTGAGTTTACCGCATACCGTTTTGCCGAATTGGGCTCGGCAGATACGCACTTGGCACTGGTCAAAGGCGACCCACGGGCAGGTGTCTCAACCGTGCGTGTGCACACGCTGCAGGCACTGCGCGATTTGTTTGGCGTACAAAGCACGACAGGCGGTGGACAATGGGACGTGCACAACGCCTTACAAGCCATTCAAGACGCGCCGCAAGGGGTGTTTGTTTGGATTGGTGGACAGTCGTCATTGGATTTGGGCGACGCGCTTGACCGTTTCACCGAAAGCCAATCGGCAACCGCCAGCCAAAACCAACCAACGCAAAACCAACAACCGCCACAAGCCTACCGCAGCATTGGCGTGGGCGCGCAGATTTTGCGCCATTTGGGCGTGCGCGATATGCGTTTGCTGTCATCGCCAACGCGGTTTAACGCGCTATCAGGTTTTGGCTTAAATGTGGTCGAAAATGTGGCAAGTCCGCAGAATTTATAATTTTTTGGTGATACTGCCACCAACAAACAAGCCCAAACGCTAAAGATTTGGGCTTGTTTTGGGTGACTATTGCGCCTAAGCTTGTTTGGGTGCTTGGTAGTACTGCATCAAATCACGGCGTTCATCATCGCTAATCGGGCGTTTTTGTCCGTTGCTATCAACAAACACCAACACGCTTTCGGCCGTGGCAACGACGTCTTGCTGCGCTTGGCTGACATAATGGTACGAATACGTCATGCTGGTAGTGCCAATGTGGGTGATGCGAATGCCAATCGCCAACGTATCGGGAAACACCACAGGGCGGATAAAACGGCACGATGACGCGACAACCACGGTGGTATTGTACTGGTTGAACATGCCCAGTAGCTGCAACAAATACACGCGTGCGCGTTGGGCATAGTCATAGTACACGACGTTATTGACGTGATGAAACGCATCCATATCGCCCCAATCGACAACTTGCGGATAGATGACCTCATAGTCTTGTAGCGCAGGGTGGCCTAAGGTTTGCTCGGTCAGTGTTTGGTCGGGGATGGTGTGGTGGGTGGTCATATCGTCCTTGTCCTTTTGGTCGTTGTGTGTCATTTATCCGTATGCAGGCGCATCAAGCCTTCTTGCTGTACGCTGGCAACTAACGTGCCATGTTGCCACAGTTGTCCATGATTGAGGCTTTTGGCACTAAAGCTGTTGTCGCTCCACATATCGTACAGCAGCCAATCGTTTAAATCAAATGGGCGATGAAAGTGCATACTGTGGTCAATACTCGCCGCCTGCAAGCCTTTGGTCAAAAAGCTAATCCCGTGCGGCATCAGCCCCGTGCCAACCAAATAAAAGTCCGAACAAAACGCCAACAACGCCTGCTGAATCTGTACCGATTGCGTGCCAAGCTGCGGAATACGTAGCCAGTTGGCTTGTTTGGGCGGCATGGGCGTGGGGTGAATCGGGTCACGCGGTGTGACGGGCTTAATCTCGACGTGGCGGCGGCGCATATAACGCGCCTTAAGCGCGTCGGGAATTTTGCCAACCACGCGGTCTTTGATTTGCTGCTCAGTCAAAAGCGTATCGGGCGGCGGATAGCTTGGCATCGCGCTGTGATAATCAAGCCCTGCCTCAAGCGGCGAAAACGATGCCATCATCGAAAAAATCACCGTCGGGCGTTGGTCATCGTCATACTGCTGGGCGGTGACGCGCCGTGCCGACAAGCTGCGGCCATCGCGCACGGTTTCCACCTGATAGTACACAGGGCGGCGCACATCGCCGCCGCGCAAAAAATAACCATGCAGCGAATGACACGGCTTGTCGTGGTCGACCGTATGACTGGCCGCCATCAACGCTTGCCCAAGCACCTGCCCACCAAAAATCCGTGCCCCAACATAGTCATAACTTTGCCCAACAAATCCGCCTGCCGCACCCGTCGGCACCAGCGTTAAGGTCTCAAGCAACTGCGCGACCAACGCGCGATAATCGGCATCTGTCGGTGGGGCGCTACCCGTGTCAGGCGAATTGGACGAGGGGCAATGGGGGGCGGTGGGCTCAAGCATGGCAGATTCTTTTCACAGTCAAAATAAACAACGGTTGCTCACAGGGGACAAACCATCACGACAACACAACGCGCACCAATCAACAAGCGCTGTGGCTATTATACAAACACGTTAAATTTTGTGCTATATGGTTTAGAAATTTAGCATTTTGTGGCATGATAAAGCCATTTGTATCTTGCCTTGGTAAGCCGCACGTTTGCTAACGGCTTATTTTTATTCATAAAACCAAAAACAAGCGATGGACTTTGACCAATCGCGGGACGTACCTATGCCAATCAAACGCCCAAATCGCCCACACATCCACCCGTCTGCCAACAAAAAAACCGCCCTAACCCAACCCATAACCGACAAAATAAACCCATGGCTCAAACAAGCCTACCGCCGCTTGTCGGGTAATCTGCTTGGGCTGGCTGTCAAGCCGCAGCTGATTGGCGAGCTACCAACCGACACCACCGCGCCCGCCCAAATAGACCAAACCGCGGTAAATGCGCTAACCGATGTGCCGCAACCTATCATCTCTGCTGCCGATGGCGTATTAACATTTTATGTCCTCAAAGAATACTCACGCAGCAACAGTATTTTGATTGATTTGGTCATTGACCGTGAGACCAAACAACAAGGCTTGCCGCCTGCGCTGGCGGATGTGATTGACGATGCGCACGGCATCCGCGAAACCTCAGCCATGGTGTTTTTACACCACTACCGCCATCAGCACATCACCACCTCACCGCGTTTGTTGCGGCTGATTACCGCCGTTTTGTCGCACCCAACGCTCAATGTACGCTTGATTCCTGTGACAATTTTGTGGGGACGCGCGCCTGAAAAAGAGGACTCGCTGTTTAACCTTTTGACCGCCGATGAATGGCAAGTGCCCAGTATTGGCAAACAGTTGTTTAATATTGGCATCAAAGGGCGTGACACGTTTGTTGAATTTCACCCTGCGATGGATTTGCGCACGCTGCTCAACACCCAACAAGCCGCGCCACAGACGATGAGCGCGCCCAACCGCCCACCCCACCAAACCCTAGCCAGTGACAGCACAGACACCACCCAAGCGCAATTTGCGGTGACTTCCACGGCATTGATTTCACAAGCGGCCGCCATTGACAGCCTAGCACGTATGGTGCAGACGCGCTTGCAGGTGTATCTTGACCAACAGCAAGCGGCGATTTTGGGCCCTGATTTGTCTGACCGTCGCAATGTGGTTGATAAGCTACTGTACTCACCTGCCGTGCAGCACGCCATCGAGCAAGACAGCCAAGCCAACCAGCGCAGCACTGCTGAGAGCCGCCAACTGGCGCGTGGCTATCTCAATGAAATCGCCAGCGACTATTCGCACGCCACAGTGCGCTTTTTGGAGCGTTTTTTGACGTGGCTGTGGACGCAGCTGTATGATGGCGTGGAGGTGCAGCATTTTGAGCGCGTGCGCGCGCTGGCGGTGGATTATGAAATTGTCTATGTGCCGTGCCATCGCAGCCACATGGATTATCTGCTGCTGTCGTATCTGATTTTTAACCGTGGCTTGCGTGTGCCGTACATCGCGGCAGGGGATAATCTGAATATCCCGATTTTGGGACAAATCCTCAAAAATGGCGGTGCGTTTTTTATGCGGCGTACGTTTAAGGATAATCCGCTGTATGGTGCGGTGTTTCGTGAATATATGCATAGCATTTTGGTGCGCGGCACGCCGCTTGAGTACTTTATCGAGGGTGGGCGTTCGCGCTCAGGCCGACTATTGCCACCCAAAAAAGGTATGCTTGCCATGACGGTGCAAAGCCATTTGCGTGAGGCAGGCAAGCCAATTGTGTTTATGCCGACTTATATCGGCTATGAGCGCATCATGGAGGGCGGTACTTACGTTGGCGAGCTGCAAGGTAAACCCAAAGAGCGCGAATCACTGCTCGGCTTACTCAAGGCAGCGCGTAAAATTGAGCGAATTTTTGGCACGGTGCATGTCAGCTTTGGCCAGCCGCTATTTTTGGCGGATTTTATGCAAAAATATGACGTTGCGCCTAACAGTCTGCCACACGATCGCACCGACGCGCCCATGCCTGCCAATGCCATGCACATGATTGACAATTTAAGCGTCAAAATCATGCAGGGCATCAACCGCGCGGTGGTGATTAATCCCGTGTCGCTGCTGTCATTGGTGCTACTTGACACACCGCATGGGGCATTGGATGAACAAAGCTGTCTTGAGCAGCTTGCACTGTATCAACGCATTGCCGAGCGGCTACCGTATGACGATGACGCTTCTGTCACCGCTGACACCCCCCAAGCCATCATCGATTATGGCATTCGGCTACAACTCGTTGAGCGCACACCACATGTGCTGGGTGATTTGATTCGCATCTCAGACGGACAAGCCGCGCTGCTCAGCTATTTTCGTAACAATATCCTGCACGTGTATATTCTGCCCTCGCTGTGCGCGTGTTTGATTGAGCGCAATGGCAGCATGACGTATGCCGACATTGAGCGCGTCGTCGGTGTGATGTATCCATTTTTGCAAGCCGAATTGTTTTTAAAATACCCGTCGCGTGAGCTTGCGACCACGCTGCGGCAGCATTTGGCGGTATTGGCAGATGAAGGGCTGATTGTCATGCAGCCAGCACACGCGCCCTCACCTGCCCAGCCAACGCTGATTGACTTCACGGCCATCGACGCGCAAACCCGTTTTGTCCCACCTGCGCCCAATACACGCCGCTACCAGCAGCTTGCGGTCCTTGCCAATGCTGTCGAGGCAAGCCTTGAGCGTTATTTTATGATTTTGGCGTTACTAAGCCAACAAGGCTCGGGCAAGCTGACCAAAGCGCAAACGGCGGATTTGGGCTATCTGCTGGGGCAACGCGTGTCCGCGCTGTATGAAGACGGTATGCCCGATTTTTTTGACCGTGCGCTGTTTAGCAGCTTTTTGGACGCGCTTGAACGCCTAGGCTATATCACGCTGTCGGCAGATGATTTGATTGAGTTTGATACACGCATGGATGACATGGCGCAAAGTGCAGGCTTTATTTTAAAACTTGACGTGCTGCACATTTTGCGCCAGCTTGCCGCGCTTGAGGAGGGTGAGGTACAAGCCACCCTACAAGCCATGCAGGCCAAAAAATCCAAAAAAGGCAAAAAATCTGCCCGTAAATAAGCTAAAGCCCATAGCCTAACAACCTGCCAAAAAACAACGCGATTATCCACCGATAGCCGCGTTGTTTTGTATTGGGTTTTTGGTAATGGGCTGGTTTGTGGCTGGTTTGTGGCTTGGGTTAATCGTTGGTATGAAACAACAAATACAACTCAACCAGATTTTTTTCCATCGCCGCTGCCATTTGGCGCACGGTGTCTTGGTCTTGCAACAACGCCTGCATGTCGTGCTGCTCATCGTCAATACCGCTAAATAGCACCATCGGCAAGGTCAGCATAGCAACGTCTTCTTCGGTATCGGCATCGGCAAACCAGTCATCCGCTTCATTGTCGCTGGCATACATGGCATCGACAAAACCCACCGACCACTCTGCCAACGCGGTTTCATCCAAATCAAAGTCATCTGCGTCCATCAGCTCGTCTAGCTCATCGATGTCAAACGGCAGCTCAAGGATGTTGTCTTCTTGCAACACGGCTTGCAGCTCGGTGCGCCATTCGTCAATCGCGGCCAGCACATCGGGCGAGACTTGCGCCTCATGCCCTTCAAACAACAACGCTTGCCAGTTTGCCAGCGGTTTACCGACCAGTGTCGCGGTCAAAAAGCCGTGGGTTGCCAACGCGCTTAGCCCAAATTCGTTGGCATCGCTGTCCAAATACTCAATTAAATCGTCAAATTCCATCGTTGTTCTCACTTATTTTGCATGACGGGTGGTTGGGTTCAAGGGTTGCGGTTATTGTCAGTACGGCACAGCGCGGTATGCTTGCCGTGGCGTGGTCATCTAATCAGTCATCTAAATCGTCTAGGTCATCAAAGTCATCAAACGTGTCTTTGAGTGAGCGTTGGAGGCGTTTTTCCTCCAGCAGGCTGTCAATCAAGCGGCGTTTTTCTAGGCTGCTGCGCTTGCCAACCGCGTCGTCATCGACCAGTCGCGCGTCATCGTCATCATCAAAGTTGTCATCTTCAAAGCTGTCGTCTAAATCGGTGCTTGCCATGCTTGCCCTCGTTGTGTGGTGAAGGAATTGCTTGCGAATGTTGGGGATGGTTTTGGACACGGCGGCTGACCGTGCCAATCAGTGATTGCTGTTTTGCCTTATAAGTGCTTTTGGGCAAATTGTCAAGGGCAGACGCGCATTTTTTCTCAAATAAAATTTGCCCAAATAAAATAAGCCAGCAAAACCACCTGCTTGGTTTCATCCGCTGCGCTTAGTGCTCGCCATGACTGGTCAAAATGGCATCGCGTTGATGAATCAGCGCTTGCATGATGTCAGCGGTCAAGCCTTGATAGAACGCGGCTTCGCGCTCGGCGGGTGTGGTCGGCTGGCGCAAGTTTTCTAGGCGTACACTGCTATTTAGCGGCCGCAAGAGCGGCGCTGCAAATAGCACCAACAGCGCGTTGGCTTTGCTGCGTTTGGCAAGCACGCGCGCAAGGTCAGCTTGTTGGTCATCGCTTGTTGCGCCCACGCACACAGGTAGGGCAAAACGCGACAATTCGCGGTGTTTTTCATATACCACTTGGCTTAGCATGATAAACAGCTTGCCAATCAGCACGCTTGCCAATGCCAGTTGGCGTGTATCGCCTGTCAGCTGTAGCGTCGCGCCGTTTTGGTCAAACGTGCCAACCTCGCTGATATGCACGCGGTTGGCATAGCGGCGCAAAGCGCCTTTGGACGGGTTAAAGCTATCAATCGTGCGTTGTAGTAGGGCTTGGCATAGCGCAAAGTATGGCGTAGCCACTTCGGGCGCGAGGCGGTCAAGCAGGTTGAATTCATCATAAAATTGCAGCAAGATAACAGCCTGCCCGTGCATGGGGTCAGCACCAAAGCCGCTGGCACTTATCGCCACTGTGGGGGCAGGCGCTGACGCTTTGGGCTGGGCTTCGGTCTGGGCTTCTGGCAAGCTGGTATCTGTGCCAGCCTCGCTGGCTTGGGTTTGGGCTTTTGTCTCAGACTGGGGGCTACGCTTTGCGTTGAGGTAGTCTTGGATGGTTTTGCCACCGTGCGGGCTGTCGTCTGTTGGTTGCTCGCCATCGTCCGCGGCATGAACAGGCGCGTACACGGTGGTGGCTGCCCCATTAGACAAGCGGCGTGCCAGTGCCATTTTTTGTTGCACACGCTCACCGATTTGCGCCAGTTGGGCGGCGGTTGGACGTGCAACATAGCCATAAATCAGCCACAAAAATCCGTGTAGCACCGCCGATGCCAGCACAAACGGCCATTGATGGGCGATGAGCTCACCTTTGGACACCGCTTTCATGGTCAAGTTGGCATAGCCCAATACTTGGCTGTTGGCGATAATTGGCTGCTCGATGACTTGCCCTGTATCGGCTTGGGCTTGCCCCGTTTGCACCAACACGTGCTTGCTTGGGTCAGTAATCACCATACGTGCGACATCGGGGTCAATTTGATAGCGATTGGCCAACACGCTTAGGCTGATGCGGTCTTGGTTGCCCAAGGCGGTAATCGTCTCTTGGCTCAGCTGCTGGACGATTTGCTCTGCTTTTGCGCTGCGTGCGTCGTATTGTTGTTTTTCACTGCTGAACATCAGCGCGACCAAATGTAAACAAAAGCTGATTAACAAAATAACCGCAAAAATACCTTGACGTGGGGCTAATTGATTCATAGGTGTGCTAAACTGGCAAACTCAACAGGAAAAACGGCAATCGACAAGACGCCAACAGGCGCAAATCGGCTTACATTATCAGCCTTATTGGCTGGGCAAACAAGGGGCAAAGTGGTATGACAACGAATTATTTCTCCAATTATCTGGCAGGTGGGCGGCAGACGTGGGCGCATTGGTTGGCAAACGACGCACACGCGGATGGCGCAGACCATTGGCTTTTGACCATCAGCGCGGCAAAACTTGAGCTTGGGCTACTGGCGCATATCGGCATGGCTTTGACCCAACTTGGCTCAGCGGTGCGCGTGCTGGCGCAGCACACCGCGGTGGATGAGCACGCATGGCGTGACAATGCCACCCTTGCCGCCCACGAGCAAGTTAGCCCCGTGACATGCGTGCAATGGCTGCTAGCAGGCATCAGCGACCGCACCGCGCACACCCTGCCTGCATCGCTTAAAGTCGCATTTGCCGACCAACGCTTTGCCAATTTAGACATCAACATCATGCCGCTATCAACGTGGCAACGCGCGCACAAATTGGCGCTGTTTGACATGGACTCAACCTTGATTGAGCAAGAGGTCATCGTCGAGCTGGCAAAACGCGCAGGCATTGGCGAACAGGTCAATGCCATCACCGAAGCCGCCATGCGCGGTGAGATCGACTTTAATGAGAGCTTCACGCGGCGCGTGGCACTGCTTGATGGCTTGCCTGCGACGGTGATTGATGACATTATCGCGCAGGATATCACCTTAAGCCGTGGCGGTAAACGGCTGATTGGCACGCTTAAGGCCCACGGCTATCACACCGTGTTGGTGTCGGGCGGATTTTTGCCATTTGCCCGCCATGTGCAGGCACAGCTTGGGCTTGACGAGGTGTATGCCAACGCGCTTGATGTGCAAGACGGTAAAATCCGTGGCGAGGTTGTCGCACCGATTGTCGATGGCGCGCGCAAAGCCCAAATTTTGCAAGAAGCCGCGGCGCGGTTGGCGATTTCAACCAGCCAAGTGGTCGCGGTGGGCGATGGCGCGAATGACTTGCCCATGCTTGCCACCGCCGATGTTGGCATTGCCTATCATGCCAAGCCTGTCGTGCGTGCGCAAGCTGATTATGCCATCAATCACAGCGGCTTAGATGGTGTATTGCCACTGCTTGGTTTGCCTGTGGTCGCGCCTTGATTGTCCATTGCTTGATAGTTAAAACATTTTACCTATGGCCTAGCAAACATCTATTTACCTATGACCCAGCAAACATCTACGCCAAACTTACATTGTATCGTCATCGGCAACCCGATCGCCCATAGCCAATCGCCTGCCTTACACCACGCATTTGCCGCCCAAACGGGCGTTGCCCTGCGCTATCAACGCCAGTTATGCCCCGTGGATGAAGCAAGTTTTGTTGCTGTGATAGAGGCGTTTTTTGCAGGCGGTGGCACGGGTGCAAATGTCACTGTACCATTTAAACAAACCGCGTTTGACTTGGTGCAAGCGCGCGGCACGGTGTCGCAAGCCGCGCAAGCGGCACGCGCGGTCAATACACTGGCATGGCAAGATGGGGCATTGTATGGCGACAACACCGACGGGCGCGGGCTTATCAATCACATGCGTGAATTGGGCTGGGATGTGGCAGGGCAAACGGTGCTGATTTTGGGCGCAGGTGGCGCGACGCGTGGTGTCGTGTGGGCATTGCTGGATGCAGGCGCGGCGTGGGTTCACATTGCCAATCGCACGCCTGCCAAAGCGCAAGCCATCGTGGCGGATTTTGCCTCAGCCCCCCTACCTGCCAAACTCACCGCGTCAGGGCTGTTTGATGTACCGCACCGCCCGTTTGATTTGGTGATTAATGCCACGTCCAGCGCCTTGACGGCCGAGCAAGACGCACCATTACCGTTTGACAGTCAGCTTCGCGCCCAAAAGGCGTATGATTTGATGTATGGCAAACCGTCGCGGTTTTTGCAGTTTTTTGCCGCGCATGGCGCGCAGACCAGTGATGGCTTGGGCATGCTGATTCATCAAGGCGCACTAAGTTTTACTTTATGGACAGGGCAACCCGTGGATTTGGCGGCGTTGGGCAATCCGTTTGCTCATTAAACCTGCTTATCCAATAGGCAGCAAAACTAGCAGAAAAAAATAGGCAAAATTCAACCGATTTTGCCCATTTGGCTAAAAATTTAGCAAGCTTAGTAATAGCCCATCAGCTTCCACCATGCCAAGCCAACCACCAGCCAAATCACTGAATTGACCACACTCATGACAAACCCTGTCTTCCACCACTCGCCCAACGTGGCAAAGCCCGAACCATAAATCACGGGTGCGGTGCCTGTGGCGTAATGCGTCAAGCTCATCATCAAGTTGCCCGCCGCTGCCAAAATCAGCGCATACAGCATGGGCGGCGCGCCCAACGCAATACCCACACCATAAAACGCGGCAAACATCGCCGTGATGTGCGCGGTGGTACTGGCAAACATGTAATGCGTGTACAGATATACCAACGTCAAAATGGTACACGCACCGACCCAGCCTAGCCCCAAATGCCCAATGCCTGTTTTAATCACATTGGCAAGCCAATCAATCAAGCCCAATTTGCTCAAAAACGTCGCCATCATGACCAGCGCGGCAAACCACACAATCGTATCCCATGCCGATTTTTGCTTAAGCACGTCATCCCATGTCAAAACGCCTGTCAAAAGCAGCGCCGATAAGCCAATAAACGCCGTTGTGGTGGCATCGACCTTCCATGCATCACCCAAAATCATCGCAGGCACGTTTGCCCACAGCAGCAGCAACAACGCGAACACACCGAGCATGATTTTTTCATCACGGTGGATTTTGCCCAATTCCTTAAGGTTTTCGTGCGCGTATTCGGGCGCGTTGGGCGTGGCTTTGAGCTCAGGTGGGCACAGCTTATAAATCACCAACGGCATAACCAACAAACACGCAATACCTGGCACAAACATCGCCACCGCCCATGTCGTCCATGATAGCTGTACCTGCTGCCCTGTCGCCTCGCCGACCAGTTTGACCACCAACGGGTTGGGCGCGGTCGCGGTGATAAACATGCCTGAGGTAATCGGGTTGGCGTTGTAATTGACCAGTGCCAAATACCGTCCGACTTTGTTTTGCGTGCCGTCCTCAACATCAGAGCCCAGCGCGTGCGAAATCGAGCGCATAATCGGGTGGATAATCCCACCGCCGCGTGCGGTATTTGAAGGCGTGATCGGCGCAAGCACAAGTTCTGCCAGCGTCAGCGCGTAACCAATGCCAAGCGTTTTTTTGCCAAACAGCGAAATAAAATAATAGCCAATGCGCGCGCCCAGCCCTGTTTTGGTCAAACCGTACGAAATCATCACCGCAATACCAATCAGCCAAATCAGCGGATTAGAAAAGCTTGACAGCGCATCTTTGAGTGCGTCGGCAGGCTTGTCGTTGGTCACACCCGTGATGGCAACCAGTGCAATGGCGATAATCGACAACGCACCAAGCGGCATGGCTTTGCCGATAATCGCCGCAATCGTACCGACAAACAACGCCAACAAATGCCACGCCTCAGGCTTGACACCAGTAGGCACAGGGACGACAAACCAAATCAGTAACGTGATGGCAACCGCAATCGCCATCGGGATGGGCGCAAAACCAATCGGGTATTTGTTTGGATTGGGATTGGTCTTAGGTTGGTTGATATTAGAGTTTTTGTTGTTAGGATTGTGATCGCTGGGTGCCGCGTTGGTTTGGTTTGGTGTTGCAGCTTGTGTGTTGTTGGGTGGGTTGGATTTGCCCATATCGTTTGGCGGTGGGTTTGGTATGGTCATGGTGCACCTTTTTTTTGGATAAACAATTATTGGATAACATCAATCAATGGCATAGTTTGTTTAAATTTTTGTCTTGCCAAAAAGCCGATTCAAAAATCCCCTATGCAAATATGGGTATCAATCTTATTATCCCTTTTAGTTTATTAATTTTCAAACATTTCATCAAAAATTCATCAATTTGGCTTCAAGGTAAGCCATTTGTTTTGAATACTTTTGCATCCCAAAAAAACGCCGCTTATCGGGCAAGCGGCGTTTGTGCATGCTATATTATTCCAATCATTCGGTTATTTTTTTTTGTCTTTGTCAGCCATTGGTGCATTGAGCGTCAAGTCGTTTTTTTCATCTTTTTCATACAACGCACCTGCACGCCCAACAATCAACGGATCTACTGAGCCGACGACGCTTGTGTCTTTGTTGTCATAGGGGATTTTGTTGAGCACATAGCGCATGGCATTGAGGCGTGCGCGTTTTTTGTCGTCGGATTTGATGACAATCCACGGTGATTCTGCGCTGTCGGTGTTGTAAAACATCGCTTCTTTTGCCAGTGTGTAGTCATCCCATTTGTCCAATGAGGCTTTGTCAATCGGTGACAGCTTCCATTGCTTGAGTGGGTGCGCCTCACGCTCGGCAAAGCGGCGGCGTTGCTCAGCTTGGCTGACCGAAAACCACAGTTTAATCAAATAGATACCTGAGCTAATCAGGTGCTTTTCAAATTCGGGCACTTGCTCCATAAAGCGTTGGTATTGCTCATCGGTACAAAAGCCCATCACGCGCTCAACGCCTGCGCGGTTGTACCAGCTGCGGTCAAACAGCACGATTTCGCCTTTGGTGGGCAAGTGCGCGACATAACGCTGAAAATACCACTGCCCTTGTTCTTGCTCGGTGGGTTTTTCTAGCGCGACGACTTTGGCACCGCGTGGGTTTAAGTGCTCCATGAAACGCTTGATGGTGCCGCCTTTGCCTGCTGCGTCACGCCCTTCAAACAAGATCACGATTCTTTGCCCTGTTTGGCGTACCCAACGCTGCATTTTGAGTAGCTCAACTTGTAACTGGTATTTTTGCGCCTCATAATTTTTGCGTGACATGCGGTTTTTGTACGGATAGCCCCCTTCGCGCCAGTTGGGGGCAAGCTCGTCGTCTTTGTCGTATTTGGGTTTGGCTTTGTCCGTACTACCATCGTCGTGATCTGTGTCTTGCTCGGCTGAGGCTTGTTCAGCTAGGGCTTGGTTAAGCAAGGTTTGTACGGTGCTGATTTCATCGACTGACATGCCGTCAATCAAGGCTTGTAGGCGTTGTTGCTTGGTGGCAATCGCATCGGGGTTCAGTGTGTCATCGGCGGCGGCACTAGCAAGGGCGTTTTTCTTGATGTATGCTTTGGTTTCGGCGCGTTCTTGTTCAATGCGCTGCTCAAGCGTTTGGCTGTCGGTGGTATAGTCTTGGTCAATGGTTTCGGTAGTTTCAAGGCTATTTTGTGTCTCTTGCGTACGGGTTGGTTTTTTTGTTGCCATAAGCTCCCCCTTGGGCTGAATATTTAGGTTCGATGTTTGCGGTTAAACTGTTTATCTAATCAAAATCTGCCAAATCCACCAAAGCGACGACCTCAAACGCAGGCGTTTCATACGGATGCGCAGATTTTAGCGCGGTAATACAGGCGCGAACATGCGCGGCATCGACCAATACCTCGACGCGCCATTCAGGCACTTGCGTGAGCTCATCGGTATTGCCGATGTATGCTTGATTGCCTGCCAATGGGCGAAATTGTCCCTGCCCAAGTACCTGCCAACAGCAGTCGGCGTAGTTGCCTAACCTGCCTGCCCCTACGGCAAACAACGCGGTTTTGACGGCCTCAACATGTGAGTCTGGCACAAAGGTGATGAGTTTGTAAAACTTAGGTTTGGCGTTTGACATGATTGGATGATTAATCGTGTGATTGTTATTTAGCTAAATTTAAATTGGCTAAACCATCATATCATCTTAGCAAACTTTGTAGCAAAAAAGATATTGCAAAATCTATTCGTGTCGTAAAGATTGAAGCATAAAAATTACTTGCGTTTGTGCATGGTTATGCTATAATTCGTTCCCACATTTAGGCATATAGCTCAGTTGGTTAGAGCACCACCTTGACATGGTGGGGGTCGTTGGTTCGAGTCCAATTATGCCTACCAGTTTTTAAAAGCCCCAGTCAGTCGATTGAGGCTTTTTTATTGCAGTGAGATCAAGGGTTTGAGCGATTTTTAGTGGTTGAAAATTTTGACCACTTTTCTGATTTTGGGCACATAAAAATCATTAAAAATTTTTGTGTGCCCATTTTGTGCCCAAATTGTGCCTTGGTTATTTTTTAAGCAGGTCGAATTTGACACCCACCCAAAAATACTTAAGCTAGAACTTTCATCTCATAAATATGCGTTACAACTAGTAGGGCGCTATTAGATTTGACACAAAATTAAGTTTCAATCCACGCACCCGTGTGAGGTGCGAAGCACATAAGCTGCGTGTCCACGCCGTTAATTTTGTTTCAATCCACGCACCCGTGTGGGGTGCGAATATATGGCGCACTGGTAACTAGCAGGGAGGAGCAATGTTTCAATCCACGCACCCGTGTGGGGTGCGAATCACCGCCAATTTTGCCGCCGCTAAATAGCAGGTGTTTCAATCCACGCACCCGTGTGGGGTGCGAAATATTTATCAATGGCTTACAACTTATCATCAGAGTTTCAATCCACGCACCCGTGTGGGGTGCGAACTATAAGAGCTCAACGGGCAAACAGCGTGGGCAGTTTCAATCCACGCACCCGTGTGGGGTGCGAACGGGCTTACCTGCAATTTGATTTTTGCCTTTCAGTTTCAATCCACGCACCCGTGTGGGGTGCGAATAAAATGGCAGACATCAACCAACCCAACTGGAGTTTCAATCCACGCACCCGTGTGGGGTGCGAATTTGCCAAAAACCGTGCAATCTCGGCAGGCGTGCCGTTTCAATCCACGCACCCGTGTGGGGTGCGAACCCACCCCCATTGCAAGGCTAATCGCATTGGTGTTTCAATCCACGCACCCGTGTGGGGTGCGAATAACAAACTAGTCGTTACCAAATCACCCCACACCGTTTCAATCCACGCACCCGTGTGGGGTGCGAATTCGACTGCTAAGGCTAGAGGCGAGTTCGGACGTTTCAATCCACGCACCCGTGTGGGGTGCGAACGCCTGCATTGACCCAGCTGCCGTCATCTTTTTTGTTTCAATCCACGCACCCGTGTGGGGTGCGAAGCCTGCAAATGCATCACCACATTCAACATACAACGTTTCAATCCACGCACCCGTGTGGGGTGCGAATATTTGTATGTACCGTGCTTGATAGGCTCGGCAGTTTCAATCCACGCACCCGTGTGGGGTGCGAAATAGATGCCACATTAGATGACATCTATGGAGGTGTTTCAATCCACGCACCCGTGTGGGGTGCGAAAGTACATGGCTTTGAAACGCATTGTAATATTTGCTGTTTCAATCCACGCACCCGTGTGGGGTGCGAAAGCCCACCTTTTAACTTATTCACTTTACAGCTAAAAAAACGCTGATTTTGCGAATGATTAAAAGATAAGCGAAATTTGGCTAGAATTGACCTAACCAAATCTTTACAATAAGCGAATAAATTATTTAAAATCATATTGTTACATAATAGTGCGAATGTTCTAGCAAAAATATGAGAGCTTAGGGTTCGCACCCGTATTCCCCCATTTTTTGCCTTTTCACCAAAGATGACCTTATAACAGTCTATCTTTATACCAAAGGATAACTTTTAAAACAATAGCATATCATTTAAATCAATGACGGGTTTTGCCCCAATATGCTCAACTTTATGTTTCCAATTTTTGCCCAAATAATAATAGCGTAAACTATCTGTATCTTTGTTAATAATACTTTCAAGTTTGGATTTTAAAATTGTCCATTGAGCAGGGCCAACTTCGATTTCAAAGACCGAATACTGCACTCGTTGTCCATAATTTTGGCATTGCCGAGCCACATGACGCAAGCGTTTGGCACTTGTTTCATCTTGGGTACTGACATCGTAAGTCACTAACACCATCATGATTTTTTCCTTTATTTTATTTTTATTTCCATAAAAATGGTACATAGCTATCAATATCGCCACGAATATGACGTGCCATAATGGTTGCTTGTAAATGAGGCAAAAGCCCAAATGGCACCGTTTCTTCAAACCAATCATGATAAAGCGTTTGTTGTTTGCGGTCATGCCACGCCTTTAAAAATAACTGTCGGGCTTCATCTTTTAATGTTACTGCTCCATTATCGAGGGTGGTAAAATCCTTTTTAGCAAATTGCTTTTTATTGATTAATGACAACACAAAACGGTCAAGCATGGGACGAAACTCTTCGACCAAATCTAAAGCAAGGCTGGGGCGACCGGCGCGCAGTTGATGGAAAAAACCACTACTTGGATCAAGCCCAACGGTTTCTAGCGCGCTGCGGCATTCATGAGTCATTAGTGTATAGACAAATGACAATAACGCATTAACTGGATCGGTTGGCGGATTACGAGTACGTTTCGTGAAGGTGAAATCAGCATTTCGGATAAAATGGGGAAAAACCGCAAAATATTCGCTTGCCATTTCGCCTTCCCGTCCCAAAAGTTCGGCATTATTTTGAGTTTGAGCTACTCGATTTAAGCCAAGTTCTAGATATTTTTGGGCTTTATCTAAACGGGATTGGCTATCTGCATCCAAGCTGTCTTTATAATCCCGCAAATATCGACGAATGACTTGACGATGATTAAAGACTTTTGCCAGAATCATGGTCTGACTAATCACTAAACTTCGCTCGCTGTCATCGCTAATGCGATATTGTTCACGGCGAAGCAGTACATTGCCACTGACTGCCCCTTCAACACGGGCTTGAAATTTGCCAAATTGATTTAAGAATGTGATGGTAATGCCGTTTGCGGTACAATGAGCCATTAATGCTGGCGACAGCGATACTTGTCCAAAACATACAATCCCGTCAATTTTGTGAATCGGTACTCGCCCTTTGATTTCTCGCTCGACATTCATGACGATGTTTTCGCCATCTTTGTTGAGCCATGCGTTTTGGGTTTGGACATATAGGGTATTTTTAAGCGGTCGCATTGTTTATTCTTTATTGGGTTATTCTTTATCGTTTAGGTCTCGTGTTAGGCTTTGGTTTAATTGTTTGGTAAACCATACTTTGGCATTTTTGTTGAAAATTTTGGGATGACAAAGCTCATTAAGTGAGCAGTTTCGGCATTTGGCGGTGCTGTGCTCAGGTTTTGGGGTAATACCTGTTTGAATAATTTGCTGGCATTCTTTGATGGCATTAAGTGTTAAATCTCGCAAGGCTTGGTCAAAGGCCACCACTTGGCGACGACGGGTTTTGCCATAAAATAATGCCCCTTCGGGAACGGTACAACCGTGCATATCTTCTAGGCAGAGTGCTTGAGCCATAAGCTGCACCTGATCCGCTCGGTGTGATTTTGGTTTACCCCGCTTATATTCAATGGGATAGGGAATCACAGAGCCGTCCGTTTGGCGATGATATTCGACCACATCAGCCACGCCTTCAAGTTCAAGGGTATGATGCCCCAATGGCAGGGTGCGAACGGTGCGGATGTCGCCACGAGTTTCGTTTTCGCCACTATTGACTCGCTCGTGCATGATTTGCCCTTCGGCGGTAAGCCTATTTTCTGCCCATTGGTCTTCTAGCTCAATAAGAGCAAATTGACGTGGGCAGAATAAATAATGCTGCAGGCGGGATAGGTATAGGGTGGACATTTTAAGCTCGTAAAGCCATTTAAACACCGTTTAAATGGCTAAAAATATCATTTATAGTTGTAAATTAGAAACCTTCAAGAAGCTGTGGTTCTAACCCCGCTAATGCCGACTTTAATGCCGATTCATCAAAGTTACCTTTTTCATCAAGTAACTCACGCAAGCTGTTATGAACTTTGGCTGATGAATATTGACCCGATTTGCTGTTATGCTCCCACCAAATCACTTTTTTCACTTGCATACTGCCTTCAGGACGAGCCGATGACGCATCGCCTTCAAACAATTTTACCAAAGTTTCTTTGATTTTTTTGGCATCATCATCACTAAAGCCTGTACGCTCGGCTAATTGTGGGGTAATCGCCCCAAATGTCACATAGACACCTTCATCAACACGGTGTTTCATGCCCATCGTATCGCTACCTTTTTTGCTACCATTGCCTTCACCGCTGACGCTTTTGGTAATTTGGGTGCTGGTAATGTCCACAGGTTCAAGGCTAAAAGCGGATTGAATGGTAACAGGGCCTCGAATTGGAATCGATACACCGTCCGCTCCTTTATCATCGGCTTTGAACGCAAATACTTGTCCAAAGGCACGCACATCAAACCATTTATCACAGGCTAATTTAGCGGTTGCGTCACGTTTGCTTTCTAGATTTTCCCCTTTTTTGGTCTCAAAGGCTTTTTTGCCAAGACCAACATTTTCATCATAAGCACGGTTTTTTAGACTTGTCATGCCGTCATTTTTCTTTTCATCCGATTGGACAAAGATACTTTCGCCCTCTTCTTGCAAACGGTCACGGATTTTACGTTTTAGGCAGACATCGGTAATTTCACCGTTACCTTCAAAGTCAGTACGTGGACGATTGCCGTTGAGTGGGTCACCGTTGGGATTGGCATTTTTGACACTGATGATTAAGGCAAAGTCGATTTTTTTGGTTAAGCTCATGGTAATTTCCTTTTTAAAATTATGTAAATTATGGTTTATTAAGATTCACTAAGACCAGTTGCTTCTAAATCTTCGGGTATGATTTCACCCGATTCATCAACTTGTTCTTTACGAATCCATTTACCTTGCTTTAATTTATGCTCACGCAACCATTTTGATTGCAAGTCATAGCCCAATAAAAAATCAGGGTCAAGGCGTTTATTGCTAGTAAAATCTTCCGATGATTGTAGCGTTGCTTCAATATCTTCAATTAAACGCTTATAAGCAGATTCAAGCGGGGGTATTTTACTGATTAAACGTTTTTGATATGGGGGTAGATATTCGGTGCGTAACGATGTCCACACATGACTAGGTCGTTGGCTAAAACGTTGCATATATTTAAAGGCGTTGGTGGGTCTTCTTGGCTCTTGAGCTAACGACAATGCAAGCTCTTCAATACGATTGGCAACTGCTAATAATCGCCCGAATAGATAGCTTCGATTGGTATTGGTTTCATCTAATTCCACGCTGATACTCCTTTTTTGGTTTCTAATACTATAACCACGATAAATGGCACAAAATACATTAATATCCTGTTGCCAAAGTTTGAGTTTTTCATTGAATGAAATACTATCTGCATCTGCTCTATCGTGATATGGATTTACTGCAATTTGGTAACAAGCATTCATGATATCAGCAGGAAATGGCTGTCTATCAATAATTGAGGGTAGCAGACGTTGATATAACAGTCTTCGTTGCTTTTTGGCAGTTTCAGTACCCTTTCTACCATATAAAGTTTGTGAAAGACGATAAAGGCTAGGAGATAGTGGTTTATATTGAACAACCCCTTTGGTTATAAATGGTGTTTTCCAAGCAAACTGGGTATGCCAGTCAGTCAAACGCTCATAATATTCTTGTGGATTGGTTTGTTTATAATAAGTAACAGCGGCTCGACCTGTGGTTGAAGCAGTAACGGCAATAATAGATAGTTGCTTAACTTCAGATTCACTAAGTTTTTTGTAGTAGCCTAGCAAATAATTACGAGAAGTTAAGCCTGCATCCAACCCTAAATTATTGGCTAAGTTTTTTGATTGAGTAACTTCTTTGGTGGTTTCAAGCGTATTAATATCAAAGTTAAATAAGTTACTCATGTCTTCGGTGGGCTGTATGACAGGCTGTGTTCCCGCCCAAGCCACAATACCCAAGCCATCATTGTTATAGCCTTGACGTTTTAGCAACCAATCGAGTGCCGCATGGGCTTTGTCAGAGAATAATCCGCCAACATTACTAGCTTGATAAACAGAATCTTTGGGAGTGTTTGTAAATTTACCTCTAAATGTAAAATCACTGTCATCATTACAAGAGATTAATTTCGAGCCTGAAGACCCACTTAAAAATCCTTTACTATGTTTAGTAATAATATAGTCTATATTGCCAGAACCATAGCATAGGTCAACTGGTAAATCTAAAGTTGCCTCATAAAAACTTTGCCAACTTTCAATAAGTGTTCTGTTATTAATGTTCCAAGATTCTACAAGTGAGTCACCTGTGGTTGGCTGAATTCGCCACAATACCGTCTGCTTAGGTTTGATTAGTTTGCCATTATTATCAAATATTTTTTTAACTTGGCTATGTTCATGGTTAAATAAATCTGTCAGCACAGTTTTTTTGGTGATGTAAGCGTAAACGGCTGAGACCATGATTTGGCTTGGGTCATATTCATACCATTGCTTCAAACTGTCACTGTATTTATTAAAAGCCTTTTCTTTGTCCTCGCCCGTAAATCTTTCATAATCTCCTGCAATATACTGAAACTCATCACTTAACGCATGGGGGGCTATAGTTGTGCTAGTACGATTTGCAGAATCATTGGTACAAGCAATAAGGCGTTGTTCAGCATTGGGTTTGCCGTTACCATCAACCACAAACTCAGCCATCTTGAAATCACCAAACTCGTTAAGGGTAATAATAATTTCACTGTTTTTAAACATATGATAATAAGGTCGCAATATCGTATCGTTGCTCAAATCCCTTTGGCTTGCTAATTCATAAATATCATATAATTGTTGCAACCAACTCATAGCTTATTCTCCAAGATATCTACAGCTTCTAAATTATCCCCAAGATGAAATTGTTTAGCTGTCATCTTACGCACGAAGCGATTGGGCATACCGTTATTGGCATCATCCATTAGATTATCAGTTGGTTTAGGGAAAGTGATAACACCATATTGCATACTGGCTCGCCAAAATCGGGTATGCAATTCGTCAACACCAATTTCATCGGGATAGGCAAATGAATGAAACATCAAACCATAATCAAGATTATCAATTTCATCATAAAAGCCCTTACCACTACCAAATTCACAGAGTTCAACATAACCTTGGCATTCTCTCGTACCCAAAAAGACGTCTTGTCGCCCGCCCTTTTCGAGCATTCGTTTGGCGATAGCGTAATGTTTGCCATCAATGCGGTCGGCTTCAAGTTCGGGACGGTGTAAGTTCCATTCAAAATGGGCTTCGACTTGATAAGCAACTTGATTTAAGTAGGTATAGTAAGCTAAATCATTACCTAGAGAGTGGTAATATATAGGTTTTACACCTTTGGTCTGAGTGCGAATAGGATTTAAAACACGCACTCTATCGACAAACCAAATTATTGTTGGTTTCCAATATATGCTTTTGCACACGCCTTTTAGAGCTTCATAAGTGGGTATGTGATAGCTCGATTTTTCTCCCCCAATGCGAGTAATTGGGTCAGAAAATAATGCGTTTCTTGACGTTAATAAAAAGCTAATAGAGTTATCTTTTTTGTTCATATAATTTCCTTAAAAAAAAGATGGGGCAGAATAGCTATCACCATCGACATTTAACCCAAATTCTTGGTCATAAAAGCTATCAAATGTTAAAACATAAATCCCTGTGTCCAAAATTTGTTGTCGGCCATTTTTAATAGCTGTCCAATCTTGCTCATACAGATTAATGCTATATTGTTGGGCTTTTTTGACAAGTTGATAAAAATCTTTCGTCACAACTTTAGTAGCGAGTAAATCTTTAATAAGTTCATTTCCATCTTCGCCATATGGAACGATAATAGAATACGTTGGTGCATCAATTGCTTTAAAAGCCCTACCTGCATCCATAAATGATTGCTGTAACATAGGCTTTGTTGTAGGATGTTTTCCTGTGTTGGAAGCGTTATCACTGAGCCAATCTAGAACACTATAGCCACCTGTTCCTTTACTATCAAATTTGTTATTCCCCACATCCACAGGATAGCTCATTTGTCTCTGCAAAGTCTCATGCTGAATAAAATAATTAAAATATTGCTTGATATAATCAGGATGTAAGAGATTTTTTTTACTATTTTCTTTTTTCGCATCAAGCAGAATTAATCTTGTACAATCTTGCCCTACTTTAATCGTTAAGAGTGACCCTAGAGATTCATTGTCAGGATTGACGATAAACACTTGACCCTTAACACTATTACCGTCACTATCGACAAGCTCCCCATTGCGATTACAACGACCTGCAGCTTGGGCAATACTGTCTAAACCTGCCAAAAAACGTATCACACAATTAAAGGATATATCCACCCCTGCTTCAATTAATTGCGTTGAAATCACTAAGGTTGGCAATCCTTGTTTTAACCGTTGCTTAATCTCTGAAACTAATACCTTTCTGTGTTTTGCACATTGACCTGTACTAAGATGGTAAATTTTAAAACCGAACAATTCGTCTTTTAATTGCTTAAATAAGTTTTTTGCCCAAATTTTGGTATTTACAATCACTAAAACACTTTCATATATTTGCAATTTAGTTTTAATGAAATCTGATAATGCTTCAATAGTTTGCCCTTCTGATGTTGTACAATCGTGTACATCAACTCTATCGAGGGTAGTAAACAAATTAGATAAACTTTCGCTGTCACCAATAATTTCATAATCACTCGCAAGTTTTAAACGTCCTTTGTTGGTATGGGGTAGTTTATCTAGAACAGGCTGTGTTGCTGTGCATAGAACAATTGAAGAACGACAAAATTGTGATAAAAAATTAACTGCATTATTGAACAAATAATAACAATTGATAGGTAATGTCTGAATCTCATCGAAAATCAAAACGGCATTGGTCATTTGATGTAATCGCCTAACACCTTTCGTACCACCTCCAAAACAGCTTTCCAAAAACTGTACCATCGTGGTAAACACAATTGGAGCATTCCAATTATCGGCAATTAACTTGCTTTGCCATGTCTGCACGTTTGGTTCAAGATTGGAATGTTGTTCTAACACCCACTCGCCATAATTAGACTGAGTTTCGAGAATTTTTCTTACTCGTTGGGCATTTTGTTCAATAATATTGGTAAAAGGGATGATATAAATGATACGGTCAAGATTATGCTTTTTGGCGTGATTGACTGCAAAACGCAAACTGGCTTCAGTTTTACCACCGCCTGTTGGGACGGTTAAGGTAAAAACCCCTTGATTTAATTGGGATTTTTTAAGGCAGGTTTGAGCAATTTCGTTGCGTTTTTCATTGATAGGATTAAAAGCATTCTGATGGGTTTTAGCAAAATTGGCGTACAGGGTTTCAATGTCATTGATAGCAGTTTGCCAATTCGGTTTTACAAATGTTAATTCATGGGTTTGTTGAGGATATTCAAATGCAATGCTATTACTGCGGTCTGCATCAATTAAGCAACTAAATAGCAGTCTTGTCAAAAAACCTTGATAAAAAGCAGTGATTTTAGGGTTATTCGGTTCAATGAACTTAGCTAAACTCTTGACTTCACTATCCAAGATAGTTGCCACTAACTCTCTAGCATAACCATCAATCTTGCTTGACATAGACTTCTGACATTCTTGAATATGGCTATCCGCTTCCTTTTTTTCTCTTAGTCGTTTATTAAATATAGCATTACCATTCTTATCAAGAATATTAATTAATCCACTATGATGGGAGAATATACAAATAACTAATACTTGCAATAAAATTAAAGCATGAGTTTCTGTAATATTCTTCTGACGTTGATATTCTGCAATAAGATGGGCAACAAATTGTCCGCCTGCGGTTGAGTGGTCGATTTTACCTTTTAAACCTTTGGTATCAACATATTCATCATCAATGTCAGGGTTGAATATGCCTGTTGCAGATTTGATATAAATCTGAAAATCATCACTATATTTACCCAAGTCATGCACTAAGCCAATTAACTCACCGCTTAATGGCAAACCGATTTTATTGGCAAATTGTTTCGCAAGTTCGGCTGTACCTGTTAAATGGTCAAGAAGTGATTGTTTTGCACCATCTGATTTTCTAACATGAGCAATATATTGTTTTTGATTAGGTGATAGTGTCATAGTTAATTAACAAGTTATAATAATTTTGTCGATTATTAAATTACTACCTTTATTCTTTTTTTACAAGTGAACATAAGAATAATACGACTAATAGTGTCGTCTCATTTTTAATAAAACTTATTATTGGTAATATCTATAGTAAGCCCCCGACCATCCCACCTATTTCACCGTAAACTAAAGCGAGATAATATCCATGATTTTCAGTAAATGGACATTAAAATGGCAACCAACAAACCCAGACGCAAGACCTACAGTGACGAATTCAAAGAATTTCTAGTACAAGAAGCCCAAAGCTCAGGGCAGTCTATTGCCAGTATCGCCAGAGACAACGGCATCAACCAGAATCTCTTAGAACCTGTTCACAATCTTTTTAATAACAAAGCGATGAAAGCGAGATTGGTCAATTGAAGGCTCGAATTTAAATGACGCTCACAGTTTTTCCATAGACGTCTATTTTTCTCAAGCCAAGCAAACGAACGTTCTACAACCCATCGCTTTGGTATGACTTTAAACGTATGCAGTTCATCTCTTTTGGCAACTTCTGTGGTAACGGTTTCGCCTAAAAGGGTCTTTACACTATTGGCAAATGGCTCACCTCGATAACCGCCATCAACCATCACATTGTTTACGCGGCTTAATCGTTTGCTATTTTGACGAAGTAACGTTTTAGCACCGTCACGGTCGGTGATATTGACAGTGGTAATACAGATAGCATGCGGCAAGCCTTGGCTGTCTACCGCAATATGACGTTTAATCCCTGATACTTTCTTACCGGCATCATAGCCTTTGTGCTTAGCGGTATCGGTGTTCTTAACACTTTGAGCATCGATGATGATAAAACTGGTTTTGCCCTTACGTTTGTCCTTCTTTCGCGCTTTTTTGACTAATTTTTTTTAAGGCTTGGTCAAGAATGCTGTTGCCTTCTTCGTCAAGTTCGCTCCATTTCTGAAAGTACGAGTGGACGGTGCGCCATTTGGGAAAGTCATGGGGCAGCTGTCGCCATTGGCAACCTGTTTTTAGTACATACAATAACCCACAAAATACGTCATAAAGGTCAACCGTTCTTGGTTTGGTCTTCTTCCGAGCACTTTCTAAAATCGGTCGTATGTGCTCAAATTGTTTTCGGCTAATGTCGCTTATCCTAGCATATTTTTTAATTGTGAACAGGTTTTTACAAGATTTTTTGTCAGATTTAACGGCAATGCATAGCTTAATCAAGCTATTCCCGCAAGCGCGTTTTGCGCATACCCCCGAAAATTTTACTCAATGGCGGCAGGCGCAAATTGATTGTCCTCCTGTGGTGCACCCTATCATCCACACTCACCTTGTCACGGGTAAAAAATTGATTTTTGTCAATGAAGGATTGACTATCAAAATCAATGAATTATCAGATAATCAAAGCAAAGCGTTGTTAAATTTGTTGTTTGCGCACATTGCCAAACCTGAATTTACAGTCAGATGGCATTGGCAAGTCAATGACATCGCATTTTGGGACAATCGTGCCACGCAACATTATGCAACCAACGATTATGGCAACAACGTGCACCGCGTGATGCACCGCGCCACCATTAACGGTGACAAGCCGTTTTATCATTTAAATTATAGTCAAAACCGAATTATACCAAGCAACTTTCAACACATTCCTTAAGCGTATGAAAATTGCTTAGCGTTAAACGAACCTTTTGCTTGATGATTGCCCACAACTGCTCAATTGGATTAAGTTCAGGTGAGTAAGGCGGTAAGTACATCAGTTCAATATTATAAAGTTCGGCAATTTGCTTTAAATCGCCACCATGATGAAATCTAGCATTATCCAACACCAATACACGTTTTGGATAATTACCATTTTCATCTTTTGGCAAAGATTGTGCTAATGTGTGTAGCCAGTTTTCAACTATCACACGGTTACAACCACCTTCAAAGGTAATAGGCGCGATGAGTTTAAACTCATTTAATCGCATAGCTCCCATTAAGTTTAAGCGTTTACCCTTATTGGCATCGATTTTGGCATAACAAGGTTTGCCAATAGGCGACCAACTGTGGGTGTAGTATTGCCTTTGATAAAATCCTGTTTCATCCATAAATAGGATGTTGTCAGCGGTAATGCTCAAGGTTAATAGCAATAAACCTAGCATTAATTTAAACCCAATTTGCTTTAGTAAATCGGCTTGCTTAAAGAGCGGGGTCTTTTTTTAAAACTCCATTTGATTCGACGTAAGGTTTCTAAAAAGGCATTATAAGAAATATCGACATCGGGATGGTCTTTTAAGTACTGTTCTCTAAGCTGTTTTGCGGTGTCGAATTGCTGAGCGTTAACGTAGTCCTCAAAGGCGATTAGGTCAGTGATAATGTGTTTTACGCCAACAGGTGCAAAGGGTTTTGGCTTGGTATTCCCTTGTTCTTGATAGAGCTTTATCCAGTCATTAAGGGTGTTGCGGTTGATTTCAAACAGCCTGGCTGTTTGGCTTTTGTTGCCTGTCTTTTGCCAGTGGTTGAC